>JAEZDW010000007.1 GCA_023417955.1 Bacteroidota bacterium | reverse complement strand
ATCTGAATAAAATTATATCTTAGTGAACCACATTCGTATCATTAAATTTTTCTGACATGAATTTTATTTATGACCTGCACCGTACGATGATGTCGCAGAACCTGATTCTGGTGTACCAGGGTGACTTTACCCAGGAGAGCACCAAGTCGATTCTTGCAATGGCAGAGCGTAACCTCGACTCCTCGGGGGAAGAGTCCAGCATCAAGCGCAAGGTGTTTAATGTTATGGTCGAAGCGCTCCAAAATATCGTCAAGCACAGCGACGAACTCGTCGACGGACAAATCCGGAGTCATGCCGCGATCTTCCTGATCGGGAAAGAGACCAATCGATACAGCATCATGTCAGGAAACCCTATCCGTAAGGAGAATATCGATAAACTCAAGAAAGCCCTTGAGCATATCAACGGGCTGGACAAGGATGGATTGAAAGAACTTTACAAGGAAATTATCAAGAACACTACGATATCCGAGAAGGGTGGCGCCGGACTGGGTTTCGTTGATATGGCGCGCAAGTCGGGTGGCAAGATCGAATACTCATTTCCGGACCTGAATACAGAGTACTCATTCTTCTGCCTTAAAGTAAACGTTCCCCGCGATCTCGAATAATTATTGATTAAGAACTCAAATACATAATGACATGGAAATTTTAAACCTGGAAGGAACTGAAGATACACCGAAGATAATCCTCGATAAAAAGAACGGTATATTTGAAATTTCAGGCCGTTCTCTACCCGAAGACTCCGCTGAATTCTATCGTCCGGTACTCGAGTGGATCAATAAGTATGGCAGCGATGCCAATCCATCAACTGAATTTGTTTTCAAACTGGAATATTTTAATACCGCTTCTTCGAAACTCATTCTCGATGTGCTTTCTGCACTGGAAGACATCAAGGGAATGAAGATCGTATGGTATTTCCATGAAGATGATGAAGACATGGAAGAAGCAGGTCAGGAATTCTCTGAACTCGTCGAAATTCCCTTCGAATTTCGAACGTACTGACCTGTTTCGCCCGGCACCGTAATCGGTTACCAGCCATGTTGAAAACATTTTCAAGCATGACCGGTAACCGATATTTTTTTTATCTTTATAAATGCGATTTTTTGACCTATGAGTGAAGAGATACTCAAAGCCCTGACTCAACTTTTTGCGATCATTACAAAGCAGGACGGCGGAGTAAGTGAAGGTGAACGCCGTTATGTAATCAATTTCTTCCAGACAGAACTTGATCGCGACTCTATCAAAGAGTATTTGGATCTCTATGACCAGTTTTCAGGCTATGGTAAAACCGACGAGGAAGACGATGGCAAGAAACGCCTTACTTCTGTAAAAGACTCCGTCAAAACACTCGGTATCTGTAAGAAGATCAACAAAACACTGACGCAAAAGCAGAAGGTTGTTGTTCTCATCAAACTCCTCGAACTCGTCAGCACCGACAAGAACTTTACGTCTCAACGCATGGAAATCATTAACACGGTTTCCACGGTGTTTAATATCGTCAAGGACGAATACGAATTGATTGAACGATTCGTCATCACAGATGAAGCGAAGTCGCTCAACTACCCGGACATCCTCGTTCTCGACTCGCAGGACGAAGGAGAGCCCGGTTCTCTTTCAAAACATGTTCACGGTCATATCGCCGGATCGCTCCTCTTCATGCGGGTGCGCAGCGTTGATATGTACTATACCAAATACCTGGGTGAAGAATCCAATGTATTGAACGGCTTCATCATGCAGCCGAACCGCGCGTATCTTTTCTCGCACGGCAGCACGATCAAGACCCAGCACGGTGACGCGCTTTACTACAGCGATCTTGTCGCAAACTTTAACGAAGAGCTCAAAACAACAAAGCTCTCATTCAACGCCAACATCGAAGAACTGAAGTTCCCCAACGGAGCAATCGGACTTCGTAATGTCGTTATCTCAGAAGGCCCCGGAAAACTCATAGGTATCATGGGTGCAAGTGGCGCGGGTAAAACAACGTTGCTCAACGTGCTCGCAGGGCTTGTCCAACCCACGAAAGGTAACATCCTGATCAACGGATTCGATATAAACAGCGAAAAGGATAAGATCCAGGGAGTGATCGGTTACGTATCGCAGGACGACCTCCTCATTGAAGAACTCACTGTTTATCAAAACCTGTATTATAACGCTAAGTTGTGCTTTGCCAACATGAGCGAAGAAGAGCTGCACAACCGCGTAATGAGCGTTCTTCAAAACCTCGGCCTCGATCAGCGCAAAGATCTTCGTGTCGGAAATGTACTGGAGAAGACTATTTCCGGAGGACAACGCAAGCGACTCAATATTGCACTCGAACTCATTCGCGAACCCGCTGTACTGTTTCTCGATGAACCGACTTCAGGGCTTTCATCCCGCGACTCGGAAAACGTAATCGACCTTCTGAAAGAACTTTCCCTCAAGGGTAAGCTCATATTTGTCGTAATCCACCAACCGTCATCCGACATCTACAAGATGTTTGACAAGATGATCATCATGGATACCGGTGGATACCCCGCGTACTATGGTCCTCCCGTCGAGGCGGTAACGTATTTCAAGAAGTCTACTCACCAGGTTGACAGTAACCGTGGACAGTGTGAGACGTGCGGAAACGTTAACCCCGAACAGATATTCAGTATTATCGAAGCCAAGGTTGTCGATGAGTACGGGCAACCTACTGCCAAAAGAAAGATCTCGCCACCGCAATGGTTCGATCTGTATAAAGAACGTTTTCAACTTCCGCGTGTAGAGGATGTACGCGAGGAGCCGCCGCAGAGTCTTAACATTCCAAACCGCCTGAAACAGGCTATCATCTTTGGAACGCGGGATACACTGGCAAAGCTCAGCAACAAACAATACCTGCTGATCAACCTCCTCGAGGCGCCATTGCTTGCGATTATTCTTGCGTTCATCATCAAATACAAAAGCGCTCCCGGTGGAAAGGAATACCTTTTTCGCTTCAATGACAACTTCCCGGCATTCCTGCTGATGAGTATCATCGTGGCATTGTTTATGGGACTTACGGTAAGTGCCGAGGAAATCATTCGCGACAGGAAGATCCTGCGCAGAGAATCGTTCCTCAACCTGAGCTGGAACAGTTATCTGCTGTCAAAGCTGGGAATATTGTTCATCCTTTCGGCAGTGCAGACGCTTCTCTTCGTTGTAGTGGGTAACGCCATACTTGAGATCGAATGGCGCATGCTCCTGCCCTTCTGGCTTGTGCTGTTCACCGTTTCGTGCTTTGCCAACGTACTCGGACTCAACATTTCGTCAGCGTTCAATTCAGCAGTCACCGTTTACGTGCTGATTCCATTGTTGTTGATCCCCCAGATGATACTGAGCGGATTGCTCTTCAGCTTCGACAAATTGAATAATCTGATTTCGACACAGGGTAAGGTACCGGTGGTAGCAGACCTTATGGCATCACGGTGGGCCTATGAAGCCCTGGCCGTTCATCAATATGTTGAGAACTCTTATCAGAAACCATTCTACCTGTTTGAGAAGATAGAAGCGACCACTGATTTCAAGTCATCCTTCCTCGTCAGCGAACTCGACAAGAAAAGGAAGTACGTATTTGAACACCGCACTGATACCCGCGACTCAGTGAGAAGCATTGTTGAAAAGGATATTGCAATCATCCAATCCACCCTGCTGGACAATCATTACCAGGAAGGTATAAAGGATGCGTTATCCAAAACATGGACACCAGAGACGTTTACGCCGGAGTTCAACGACAAACTGGATCAATTCCTTCAGGCATTCAAAAAGTATTACCAGGAGGCCTATAATCGCGCTGTTCAGCAAAGGGAAGCATCGGTTTTCAAGATGGAAGAGGCTTCGGGGGGATCGATCAATCAGGCCAAGAACCGTTATTACAATGAGAGCCTCGCCGACCTCGTTCGGAATGTGAATACCAAGAGCCGGATACTGGAACACAATGGCGAGTTGTTACAACAAATAAATCCGATATATGTAGATCCCAATCCGAAAGGGTTATTAGACTACCGTACCCACTTTTTTGCACCTCAGAAGAACCTCTTCGGTGCGCGTGTGAGTACCTTTGGCTTCAATCTGTTAGTGATCTGGATGATGACGCTGCTCCTTTATGTGACGCTTTATTTCGAGTGGCTGAGGAAGTTTATCCAGTCTTTCGACACGTTTGCATCACGCATCAATAAACGTGGAAAAGGCTAGGCGGATAAAGCATTCAGGTAATTTTTTGGGCTGGAATGTCGATTTTGTAAATTTGTAAACGCATAATTTTATCTCTATGAGAATTTTAATTGCAGGTCTCATTGTGGCCATCATCACAGCCTGCGGATCAAGCAAGAAAACGGACGAACAGGCCTTCCTGGAAGGTCTCGACACCGCCAAAGTTGAGGGTCCACCGATTTCAGAAGAGGTCATCTCAAGCATTCTCGAATCCATCCCCCAACCGTTGGAGATATCGATGCTCCTCAAGGAATCAGGTAATGAGTATAATCTAAATTATCTCAATCCGGCCGGAAATCGTTCAAAGTACAATTCCAATTACAAGAAGGCTTTGAACCTCGGTATTTATGGTGCCGACCTGGGTTATACCAACATCTACGAAAAAAACCAGGATGGCGTCGAATACATGGAAGCCATCAAGGAACTTGCCGACGGATTAAACATCGGTCAGTTCTTCGATATCAAGACCATCGGTAGGCTGGCTACCAACAGCAAGAACCTGGATTCCCTTCTGCTGATTACAACTCAGAATTTCAACCAGATCAATCATTACCTGCAAACACAGAACCGCTCGAACCTGAGCGTACTTCTGCTGACCGGAGGCTGGCTGGAAGCACTTCATATTACGACGGAAGTTGCTGCTAATACAAAAAGTCAGGAACTGCGTGAAACAATCGGATCGCAAAAGATCATCCTCGAAAACATAATGCTGCTCCTCTCGTTCTACAAGGATTCCGATCAGGGTATGGCATCATTATTGGCTGATCTCGAAGGGCTGAAGGCTGCTTACGAAAAAGTGAATATCACATACACATACAAGGAAAGTACCTTTGAAATCAAGGATGGTGTAATGGTGATTAAGGATAACAGCACGAGCACTATTGACATTACAGACGGAGATATAGCGAACATAAGATCAATAACCTCAGACATCAGAAATAAGATTACAAGCTAATTGTTATAATACAGGAGCCTTATGAAAAAGTTAATCATTAGTGTTTTTGCAATAGTTATTCTAAGCGCTTTGGAAGTTATCGGGCAGTGCAATTCAGAAGCGTTGAGCAATCAGTGTATTCCGAAGCTTGCGGCGGGCTTCAACTTCCTCAAGAGCTATAAAATAGAAAAAGGATCGAAGGACTACGTCGAATATTCATACGTCTTTACCAAGGGTACGCAATACATGATCAATATATGCGCTCCCAATCAGCCTACTGATGGTATTGTCGTGAGCTTATTCGACAGCAACCGGAACAAGGTAGCTACCAGCAAAGTCAACGGACAATTCATTTCGGCAATTGCCTATCCCTGCAACACAACGGGTATCTACTATATCCAGTACACGTTCGATGGTTCCTCCCAATACTGCGGAGGCAGCGCATTAGGATTCAAACGCTAGAACTGCAACGCCACAGATATTTAAACCTTCCCCGCGGAAGGTTTTTTTATTTTAGCCGGATGAAACACGAATTGACCTTTTCCTTTAAGGCACGATACTTTACACTGGGCGATCGCGACACAGCTCGTGAAATCTGGTTCGCGTTACACGGCTATGGTCAGCTCGCGGAACACTTCATCAAAAAGTTTGACGTCCTCAAAGATCACAACGTCTATGTGGTTGCACCCGAAGGGTTGTCGCGTTTCTATATGGAGGACCTGAACAAAAGGCTGACAAGCGGGAACATGCGCGTCGGCGCAACCTGGATGACACGTGAGGAGCGATTGACCGACATTGAAAACTATGTCAACCTGCTCAACACGATCTACTTGCAGGAGGTTCGGGATAATTTACCGGTTACCGTGCTTGGATTTAGTCAGGGTGCGGCGACTGCCTCCCGATGGATAACGCACCATGCACTAAATTTTCACAGGCTTATCCTGTGGGGTGGCGTTTTTCCACCTGATCTTGATCTCTCCCCGGCCCGTGATGTGCTCAACAACAAGGATGTTGTTCTCGTGAGCGGTAAAGACGATCCGTTTATGAAGGAGGAGCGTTACAGTGAAATGACCGGTCTCTGTGACAAGATCGGTATCCAACCACGCGTAATGGAATACGACGGTGGTCATGATATCGACCGTTCTACCTTAGTCCGTCTCGTTAGTTAAGCCGGACTGCGGTTAACGACAGTGGCGCTTGCCTGGGCAACCGGAAAAACAGTAATATCTGCAAGCACGACGTGTGGCGGGCAATTCAGGATGTAAAGAATCAACTGAGCGATATCATCGCCGCTCAACGGCTTGATCCCCTGGTACGGTGTTGACGCCTTCGATTCATCACCCTTAAACCGCACCAGTGAAAACTCTGTCTCCACAAGACCAGGATGAATTCCCGTAACCTTGATGCTGTGTGGATTAAGATCGAGTCGCATACCTTGTGTAAGCGCATCAACGGCAGACTTGCTGGCGCAATACACATTACCTTTCGGATACACTTCCTTGCCGGCAATCGACCCGATATTGATGATGTGACCACTGTTGCGCTTTACCATCGCGGGCATTACTTCCTTTGATACATAAAGCAAACCCTTTACGTTGATGTCTATCATGGCGTCCCAGTCGTCGACGTTACCGGATTGTATGGGATCAAGACCATGGGCGTTACCGGCGTTGTTTACAAGCACGTCAATGTTCTGCCATTCGGCGGGTAGTGCTCTGAATGCCTCCTCAACAGCGTGACGGTCGCGCACATCAAATGCTCGTGTGATAACGCGTGCCTCCGTTGAGAGTTCCTTATCCAAAGCATCAAGACGGTCGCGTCTTCTTCCCGTGAGGTTGAGATCGAATCCATTCTTTGCAAGCAAACGCGCTGTTGCCTCACCGATGCCTGAGGTCGCGCCGGTAATGCATGTAATTCTTCGTTTCATTTTTGTTACTGGAATAGGAAGTAGATGGTGATCGTATTGGTGTTCACCCGGCTTAACGGATGACCAAACTTGTTGGTCCGATTTTCAAGAATGTTGGCAATGCCTCTGCTGAACCGTATTTCAGGTGAAAACTTAAAAAGCGGATAATACAAATCGAAACCGAAGCCTGCCTCGAGGTGAAGGTTGCTGGTTGTCACTTCAAGCGTTTCTGATTTCTCAAGTTCTTTCTGACCGGATGCCTGAATTGCAGGCTTCACACCGCCAATCATATACATGCGAACATTACCTCTGCGCTCTGATTTGTATTTGAGTAACAATGGAAACTCTACCATCGTGGTTTCCACAAGGCGTACCTCCTCAGGTGTTGCGTCGGTGAAGAGGTACTTAACTTCGTGTTCGTAAAAACCAACTTTGGGAGTGATTCGGAAATCGAGCTGGTCATTGAGTCTGTAGTTAACGATAAAACCCAGGGAGAATCCTGCCTTCCAACGCGGAGTAATTGAATGCATATTGGCATAAGCAGATGAATCTACAAATGCATCGGAATACTTTAGCTGATACGTTGACGTGTGCAGACCAATGAGAAAGCCGTAGGTAAGCTTTCGCTCATCGTAATTGGGATTGTTCTTTTCCACCCAACGCCTCTGACCCGCTGCGGGAATAGCAGCTGCGATCAGCAGCAGTACGATCAGGGCTTTGAAGCGGTGTAGATTGAACTTATACCAAAAGTAAGCGGCTTGCATTGGCTATCTTTAAATCCTACGTTCCTGAGTACCTGAAGAAAGTCGTCGCCATCGGGAAATGCCTGGACCGATTCCGGCAGATACGTGTACGCTGCCTTGTCTTTAGACACCATCCTTCCGACCTGCGGAAGTATATACCGAAAATACGCACTATAGAGTTGCTTCATCGGAAACATTCGCGGCCGGGAGAATTCCAGCACAACGAGTTTGCCTCCGGGTGAAAGCACGCGAAATATCTCGCGAAGACCCTTTTCCAGGTTTTCGAAGTTTCTCACTCCAAAAGCAACGGTCACAGCATCAAATTTATTTTCCTGAAAGGGAATATTCTCGGAGTCGCCGGTCCGCAGGTCAATAACTTCGTCGAGTTGCCGCTCTTTTATTTTTTTTCTGCCCACTTCAAGCATGCCTTCAGAAATATCAATTCCGAATACTTTTTCGGGCTTGAGTTCCATCGCCTGAATGGCGAAGTCACCTGTACCGGTGGCAACATCGAGAATAAAACGTGGCTTTGTGGACCGGAGCAGGCCAATTGCCTTCTTTCTCCAGATCTTGTCAATGCCTAAACTCAGAAAGTGATTGAGAAAGTCGTAACGATGGCTGATGTTGTTGAACATCCGCGCCACTTGCTCCTTTTTCCCGCTTTGATCATCCTTATAAGGAACTACCGTCATTTCAGCCATGATTTGCGGGCAATTTAGATGGTTTACCCTTAGAATGAAAGGATTGGTATTACCACCTAGTTCGAAAGGACCTTAAACTCCACCCGTCTGTTCAGTTGACGGCCTTCAAGCTCATCGTCGTTGCTCGCAAGAGGCTTCGATTTGCCATAGCCAACCGCCTTAATACGGCGTGCGTCAATGCCTTTTTTGGTGAGGAAATCCTTGACAGCCTCCGCCCGCTTCCGCGATAGGTAGAGGTTATAATCCTTTGTACCAATGGCATCGGTATGTCCTGCGATTTCAACGGACATACCAGGATTGGACCGTAACATGTTTTCCAACATGTTCAGTTCGGTGTACGACTCTGTTTTGAAGGTAGCCTTATCGAAGTCGAAGTAAATGTTTCTCAGGATACCCGTTACGCGTTCAGCCAGTTTCCTGATCTCAACAGTCCGGTTAACTGTCTTTTCCTGTTCACTGGCACCATCGAGTTGCAGGGTGATATTCTGAAACGCATAACCATCGCGTTCGACAGCCAGGCGGTACTCTTTTGGAGTGGTGCTCGTAACATTGAACTCGTATGTACCAGCGCCTTTTGATGCAAGGCCCACGACCACGTTGTCCTTCGCTCCTACCAGACGAACGCGTGCATCCAGGCTTGAGTTATCAGCAGCATCAACAACTTTAACCACAAACTTCAACGGCCTGATTTCCTTCTTCTCGGGAACGACAACCGGAGTTTCAGGCGTATCCGGCTGCGGATCTGTGGAGACTATAGGTTCTTCGGTTTTCGGTTCGACCTGATCAGCAGGCGGTAGGTTTTTCAATCCCTCCGGTATCGTGATCATGTAAATATCGGTATACCCGATACCGTCTTCGCGTACTGAACTGTAGTATGCGCGTTTCGAATCTTTTGAAGTCACGAAATAGACATCATCGTCAGGTGTGTTAATGGGGTACCCGAGGTTCTCGGGCTCGCTCCATTCGTTAGTCATTGGGTCATACACCGACTTGAAAATATCGAAGCCACCCATGCCTTTGCGGCCCATGCTACTGAAGTACAGCGTCACCCCGTCGTAGTCGATAAAAGGAGCGTCGTCGTCTTCCGGTGAGTTTATTTTCGGACCGAGGTTTTTAACATTCGACCACTCGCCCTTAGCGTCTTTAGTGGCTTTGTATAAATCAAGGCCGCCATAACCTCCTGGCCTGTTACTTGAGAAGTAGACGGTCTTTTCGTCTTTTGAAATCGTAATGGATTTTTCTTCGAACGAGGAGTTAATAATCCCGGGTAGTGGCATAGGTTCAGTCCATACGCCATTATTCAACTCCGTGAAGTACAGGTCGCCGTTCCCTTCATCACTGTAAAGAAACAGTGTGTTACCATCAGCTGAAAGGGCCGAGTTTGAGTTGTGGTAAGGGGTGTTCACGGGAGATCCGATGTTCTTTGCAGGTTGCCATTTGCCGTCAACCTTTCGTGCGATGAAGATATCTTCCCAGGGTTTGTTATCCTCATACACGTTTTCGTTCATGTTGTCTTCTCTTCGGCGGGTGGTGAAAACAATTTCATCTTCTGCCTCGTTGAGCACAGGCGCGTAGTCTTCATATTCTGAATTGATTTCACGACCAATATTCACAATCGAGAAATTCCCTGGCTTCGATACGAATTCAAGTCCGTTCTGACATTCATAAATCGCGCGCTCAACAACGCTCACGTCAATCTTATCTCTGCCCTGGTAGTTTTTCTTTGTTTCAAGTTTCTCAAGGTATTTGTAGTACCACTCGAGTGCTTTCTCGAACTCAAGGGCGTATTGATAACCCTTGCCAATGCGGAATTCAATGTCGAAACGGTATCCGGGATCCTGACGGTACACCCGAAGGAGGTATTTCACAGACCGGCCTTTGTTGATCGTATTCAGGTGCATCAGACCGGCATCGTAGTTTGCCTTGATGTATGTGGTATCAAGGTCCGCGGCAGTTACCATGATTTCCCGGGCATCATCAATTGCTTTGGTAGCGTTCATGATTTCCTCGGCCTGAATCATATATTCGCGGGCAAGCTCTTTGTTTTGTTCCTGGCTGTAAACGGTAAGAGAAAACAAGAGTAAAGGCAAAAAAATCAGTACACTTCGGATACTGGACATTGTTGAAAAAATTTTGTAACCCTAAAGTTAATCACAAAAATAGACATGAATATAATACAAAATCAGGAAAAGTGTGGAGGAATCTGGTCAAAAGTGCTCGTATAAAGCACACTGTTCTTACATTACTTAGTATTTTATCCTTCAATCATTACTTTAAGCAATGAAAATCCGATCGGCGCAGTTTGTATCCAGTCACGCAGACGTTGAAAAATGTCCCGTTGCGGACAAACCAGAGTTCGCATTCATAGGGAGATCCAACGTTGGTAAGTCATCACTGATCAACATGCTTACGGGCTCGCGCCATTTGGCCAAGACTTCCGGCAGACCTGGCAAGACGCAAACAATCAATCACTTCATCATCAATGATTCCTGGTACCTGGTCGATCTGCCCGGGTACGGCTACGCACAGGTAAGCAAGACTCTACGGTCAGGCTTCGGCCGAATTATCGAGCAGTACGTTACGAAGCGGCAAAACCTCGCATGCCTGTTCATCCTCATCGACATCAGACTTGATCCTCAACGCATAGACCTGAGTTTCATTGACTGGGCGGGCCATCGGGGAATTCCACTTGCGCTGATTTTCACCAAGTGCGATAAACTTTCACGGAATCAGGTAGCTGCCGGTGCGGCTAAATTCAGGAAGACACTTTCAGCAAGCTGGGAGGAATTGCCGCCGATGTTTTATTCTTCTGCGGAAACGCGACTGGGCAGCGAGGAAATTCTCGGGTTCGTTGAATCGGCCATTGATGTTTGGAACAACTCAGCCGGCGACGAGGAGGAATGATTCACGAACGTGTTTGGAACTTCGGATCAAGATT
>JAEZDW010000510.1 GCA_023417955.1 Bacteroidota bacterium | reverse complement strand
CCGTATACCTCATCCGTTGAGATGTGATAGAATACTTTACCGTCAAACTGATTATTCCACGCTGCCTGCGCTGCGGTGAGCAGGTTCAGCGTTCCGATGATGTTGGTGTGCGCAAATTCTGCGGGATTATGAAGCGACCTGTCAACGTGTGATTCGGCAGCAAGGTGAATTACGCCGTCAATGCCGTGCTTGCGAAACAATTCATAGAGAAACTCAACGTCAAGGATGTCGCCTTTCTCGAATATGTAATTCTTTTTGCCTTCGATATCCTTCAGGTTTTCGAGGTTCCCGGCGTAGGTGAGTTTGTCGAGATTGACAATTGTGTATGAAGGATATTTATTTACAAACAATCTCACCACGTGAGAACCAATAAATCCTGCGCCACCGGTGATCAGTATCTTTCTTGACATGTGTTTAATTTGCTAGCGTATATACTTTTCGAAATTTTTATGATCGCGTGCGAAAAGATCCTCTTTCGGCAGGGACTTGAAATATTCGTACGTAATTCTTAACCCTTCTGCCCTTGAAACCTTTGCCTCCCAGCCGAGAATAGTCCTTGCTTTCGTGATGTCCGGTTGCCGCTGCTTCGGGTCGTCCTGTGGCAAAGGCAGATGAACAATCTTCTGGGAAGTCCCTGTCAGTTTTACGATTTCTTCCGCGAATTCCCGGATTGTGATTTCATCAGGATTTCCAATGTTGACTGGCAAGTGATAATCCGACATCAGGAGGCGATAAATTCCTTCAACCTGATCGTCGACATAGCAGAACGATCGCGTTTGTGATCCATCGCCGAATATGGTGAGATCTTCACCACGCAGGGCCTGCCCGATAAAAGCGGGCAGAACGCGCCCGTCGTTAAGGCGCATCCGCGGGCCATACGTATTGAAAATCCTTACGATGCGTGTATCCAGTCCGTGATAGGTGTGATACGCCATTGTCATCGCCTCCTGGAATCGTTTCGCTTCATCGTAGACGCCCCGCGGTCCAATAGGGTTGACGTTGCCGTAGTATTCTTCATTCTGCGGGTGTACCAGCGGGTCACCGTAAACTTCTGACGTTGACGCAACAAGAATCCTTGCCTTCTTCGCGCGGGCGAGCCCGAGCAGATTGTGGGTTCCCAGCGAACCGACTTTAAGCGTCTGTATCGGTATTTTCAGGTAATCGATAGGACTGGCCGGGGATGCAAAGTGTAATATGTAATGCAATTCACCGGGAACGTGTACATATTTCGAAACGTCATGTTCGTGGAATTCGAAATCAGCCTCCTTGAAAAGATGCTCGATATTGCGTATGTCACCGGTGATGAGGTTATCCATCGCTATAACCTTGTAGCCTTCTTTCAGAAAACGGTCTGCGAGATGCGACCCAAGAAAGCCGGCGCCGCCAGTTATGAGCACGCTCTTCTTAGCCATTTACGACCTCCCTTCCTATGCTGAAATAGGCGTATCCAAGTTCTTTCATCTGGCCGAGTTCATACAAGTTACGGCCATCAAAAATCACTTTTCCTTTCAGGATTGAGCCAAGCTTGTCAAAGTCCGGCGTGCGGAACTCGGGCCATTCCGTTGCAATAAAGATCGCATCGGCTCCTTCGGCAGCTTCATAAGGTGTGGAGCAATATTGAATTTTGTCACCAATCTGACGCTTCACGTTTTCCATAGACTCCGGGTCATGAGCTTTCACCTTAGCTCCCTCCTTGAGAAGGATTTCAATGTTATAAAGCGCAGGCGCCTCCCGGATATCGTCTGTGTGCGGTTTGAACGAGAGTCCCCAGATAGCAATTGTTTTCCCTTTCAGGTCGTTGTTGAAATATTCCTTGATGCGGGGAATCAGTTTCGTCTTCTGATCCATGTTCACATCCATCACAGCCTTGAGAATTTTGAAATCATACTGCACGTCGGATGAGGATTTTGCCAATGCCTGCACGTCTTTAGGGAAGCAGCTACCACCGTATCCGATACCGGGAAACAAAAAGCGTTTTCCGATACGACTATCAGTTCCTACACCTTTACGAACAGAATCAACATCGGCGCCCAGCAATTCACACAGATTCGCGATCTCATTCATGAACGAAATCTTTGTCGCCAGGAATGAGTTAGCAGCGTACTTCGTGAGTTCAGCGGAACGCTCATCCATGAACACCAGTGGATTTCCCTGGCGCACGAAGGGTGCATAAAGGTTCTCCATCACTTTGCGCGCACGTGCGGAGCTGGTTCCGATTACCACACGTTCGGGTTTCATAAAGTCTTCAACAGCTACACCTTCACGAAGAAACTCCGGGTTTGAAACAACATCGAAATCAACTTTGGCATTTGCTGCAATGCGGCTGCGAACCTTGTCTGCCGTTCCAACAGGAACAGTACTCTTGTCAATCACGATCGTGTAATCCGTAAGAAGCGGACCGAGCTCATCAGCAACGTTCAGAATGTATTTCAGATCTGCGGAGCCATCTTCACCGGGAGGAGTCGGGAGGGCAAGGAAAATAACTTTGGCATCCTTGATACCTTCCTTAAGATTTGTCGTGAAGAAAAGGCGTTTTTGTTTAATGTTTCGTTCAAAAAGCTGTTCGAGACCAGGTTCATAAATTGTTACCTTCCCAGATTGAAGCTTTTTTACCTTCTCCTGGTCGATATCGATACAGGTTACGGTGTTACCCGTCTCAGAAAAACATGTTCCGGTTACAAGACCGACGTAACCGGTGCCAACTACTGCGATTTTCATGTGTGTATAGGGTTTGAAAAGAAAATGCGAAAATAAGGTTTTTGAAATGATGACTGCTTAATAATGCGACAAAGAAAAAGAACATAACAACAAACCAACGAATGTTAGTTTGTCCAAATGACTTCTTTGTCTTAAATTCGCTGCTCTAAAAATATTTCTATGGAGTTTGCTACAGGAGGCCGGAATCAAGTGCATTTCGATGAGACTGAAAACCAGATAATGATTGCCGAAATGATTAGAAATTTCGGTGCCAGGGAAATACGTCCTTTTATGATGGATTGGGACGAAACCCAGGAATTCCCAATTGACCTCTTCCATAAAATGGGAGAACACGGCTTGATGGGGGTTTTGGTTCCTGAAGAATACGGAGGCTCCGGATTTGGCTACCTCGAATACATTACCGCAATAGTCGAGCTCGCACGAATAGACGGATCTATAGGGCTTTCGATGGCCGCGCACAACTCGCTGTGTACTAATCATATCCTTCAATTTGCCAGCGAAGATCAAAAGCAGCGATACCTTCCAAAACTTGCAACGGGAGAATGGATTGGCGCCTGGGCCCTGACCGAACCAAACACTGGTTCCGATGCAGGGAATATGAAAACTGTCGCCAGGAGGCAGGGCGATTATTACGTGATCAATGGGGCGAAAAATTTCATCACTCACGGGCGATCAGGCAACGTGGCCGTTGTTATTGTACGCACAGGGGAAGTAGGCGACTCACACGGTATGTCGGCCTTTATCATTGAGAAGGGAACTCCCGGGTTTTCTTCAGGCAAGAAAGAGAACAAACTCGGCATGCGTGCATCAGAGACCGCTGAATTAATTTTTGACGATTGTAAAGTGCACCGTTCTCAAATGATTGGGGAAGAAGGCGAAGGTTTTATCCAGGCCATGAAAATTCTTGACGGCGGACGTATTTCTATTGCAGCATTAAGTCTTGGGATTGCATGCGGCGCGTTTGATTGCGCGCTGCAGTATTCAAAAGAGCGGCAACAATTCAACAAACCCATTGCCAGCTTCCAGGGGATCGCATTCAAACTCGCCGATATGGCAACACGCATTGAGGCCGCACGGCTGCTTACATACCGCGCCGGAGACCTCAAAAATAAGGGCATCGATGTGAACCGTGAATCAGCAATGGCCAAACTGTATGCATCCGAGGTGGCGGTTTACGCTGCCAACGAAGCCGTTCAGATTTTCGGCGGCTATGGATACACAAAGGACTTCCCGGCTGAGAAGTTCTACCGGGACGCCAAACTGTGCACAATTGGGGAAGGAACGTCTGAAATTCAGAAATTAGTGATCTCCCGCTCGCTTTTGAAACGGTAAATAGATCAATTTTCAACAGAATGCTTGCTTTTTTGTAGTCCAGAGGCTTATCTTTGCCCCCCTAAATAGAGAATATGCTGATTGTTAACGTTAAAGAAAACGAGTCGATTGATAAAGCGCTGAAACGCTTCAAGAAGAAATTCGAAAAAACGGGTGTATTGAAAGAACTTCGCGCTCGTACATCTTTCGAAAAACCTTCTGTACGTCGTCGTAACGAGGTTATTCGTGCTGCTTATCGCGAACGCCAACGCAACCTGGCAAGTAACGGCTAATAATATCCTGTGAAATCAAGACGTGGATGCTGCTTTGCAGTTATCCACAATTTGTCTTCATTTTGTCAACAAATCCCCTGTTGGTCTTTCCATTAGGGGATTATTTTTTTACATTGCTTCTACCAGTTTTTGTTCAGAGGATTTGTGTTTGAAGCATGATTGATTCCTTCCTTAAATACCTTCGTTTCGAAAAGCGTTTAAGTGGGAACACAGTGATCGCCTACCAAAACGACCTCGGGCAGTTCTCCAAATTCATCCAATCCACTTTTCATCAGGACGACGCCAGCGGTGCAGATCATGGCATGGTACGCACCTGGATTATTTCCCTGGTTGATGCAGGAATTAACCCGGCGTCGATAAACCGGAAGATTGCCTGCCTGCGCACATTCTTCAAATTTCTACTGCGCGAGCAGGTTATCAAGGCGAATCCGATGACCAAAATTCGCGTTCTGAAAACTCCCAAAAGGCTCCCCGCTTTTGTCAAGGAAAGCGATATGGCGCAGGTATTAGATCAACGGGAGTTCGAAGACTCGTTTGCTGGATGGCGGGAACGCCTCATCCTCGAACTTTTTTATGGCACCGGCATTCGTCTCTCAGAACTGATTGGTCTTACCGAGCAATCTGTTGATTTGAAAGAACGAACGATTAAAGTTCTCGGTAAAAGAAAGAAGGAAAGAGTAATCCCTTTCTCAGCTCACCTCGTTAAAATACTTGAGGGGTATCTTTCAATGAAACGTCGTTCCGTGTCAGTTGTATCAGATGCATTGCTGGTAACTGAGTCTGGCGGCCCTTGTTATTCCACAATGATATATCGAATTGTCAAGAATAATTTATCCACATATACTACCGCTGAAAAAACAAGCCCGCACGTGCTGCGACACACGTATGCGACGCATCTGCTGAATAAAGGAGCCGAGATCAACGCCGTCAAAGATCTTCTCGGACACAGCAGCCTCGCCGCAACGCAGGTCTATACGCACAACTCGATGGAAAAAATTAAAAAGGCCTTCGATCAGGCCCATCCCAAAGCTTAATATGTCTAACTAAACAAAACCCCTATGAATTAGGAACTCTACGGTCAGGCCCTGGCCAGCCTTTTTGAAGGCCAGATGTTTATTTGTTTAACTAAAACTTTTTATGCTATGAAGTTGCAAGTTCATTCCATCCACTTTGACGCCGACCGCAAGCTGATCAACTATATCCAGAAAAAACTGGACAAGCTTGAGACGTTTTATGACCGAATGGTGGACGGTGAGGTTTTCCTTCGGCTCAACAATGAAGGAATCGAGAACAAGACAGTTGAAATCAAACTCCGGGTTCCGGGTACGCAACTGTTTGCAACGGAGAAGGCACGATCCTTCGAAGAAGCTACTGGCCTTGCTGCCGATGCTCTTCGAAATCAGATCAAGAAATTCAAAACTCGCGTTAAGAACGGCAGGGCGTAATCCCGCCGCTGTATGAATACAAGAAAGGCTCCCGTAAAGGAGCCTTTCTGCTTTTTATGAAATCTTAAACACTTTTCGGATCTGGTCTACATAATCGAGTTTCTCCCAGGGGAAAAGTTCAACTTTCATCTTCAACTGGTTCTTCTTCCCTTCGTTGAAAATTTTCTCCACTACACGCGGCTCGCGGCCCATATGGCCATACGCTGCCGTTTCTGAATAAATCGGACTGCGCAGGTTAAAACGTTTCTCAATGAAATAAGGCCGCATGTCGAAGACTTTCTTCAGCTTTTCGGCAACCTCTCCGTCACTTAATCTGACCTTGGATGTTCCAAACGTATTTACGTACAAACCTACAGGCTGTGCCACACCTATCGCATAGGCTACTTGAACAAGTACTTCGTCGCATAACCCCGCTGCAACGAGATTCTTCGCAATGTGACGTGTAGCATAGGCGGCTGAGCGATCTACCTTAGACGGATCTTTGCCTGAAAATGCTCCGCCTCCGTGAGCACCCTTGCCTCCGTAGGTATCTACAATGATCTTGCGACCTGTAAGCCCGGTGTCGCCGTGCGGCCCGCCGATTACGAATTTACCGGTAGGGTTCACGTAGTATTTGATGTCTTTACCAAACAGTTTCTGGACCCGTTTCGGCAGTTTCTTTTTTATGCGGGGAATAACGACGTTAATGATGTCTTCGCGGATCTGCTTAAGCATGCGTTCGTCACGCGCAAAATCGTCGTGCTGTGTAGAGATTACGATCGTGTCAATACGCACAGGCTTGTTGTTATCATCGTATTCGATTGTCACCTGTGACTTCGAGTCAGGCCTCAGGTACTTCATCACCCTGCGTTCCTTCCGGATTGCTGCAAGCTCTCTTAGCAGAAGGTGCGCGAGTTCCAGCGGCAAAGGCATGTAATTGTCGGTTTCATTTGTCGCGTATCCGAACATCATACCCTGGTCGCCTGCTCCCTGATCTTCTTTTTTTCGACGCTCAACGCCCTGATTGATATCAGGAGATTGTTCGTGGATCGCAGACAAAATCCCACAGGAATTCGCCTCGAACATGTACTCGCTTTTCGTGTATCCTATTTTCCGGATTACCTCACGCGCGATATCCTGAACGTCGAGATATGCCTCCGATTTCACTTCTCCGGCGAGTACCACCTGACCGGTGGTTACCAGCGTCTCGCATGCGACTTTTGAATTCGGATCGTAAGCAAGGAAGTAGTCAATCAACGCATCTGAGATTTGGTCCGCTACTTTGTCGGGATGTCCTTCAGAAACAGATTCCGAAGTGAATAGATAAGGCATAAAGTGATTTAGTTATTAAATACGAGAGACGCTCTTAAATTCAGCGGGCAAATTTAAAGCGATTTGGGTAATTGGCAAACCGGGGTCTTTACTTCGCCAAAAACAAAAACACCGATGGCAGCTTCGGAAAATCAACACGTTCAGCCTTCCACTTGCTTACCCTGGCGGTCCTGATGTTTTCGCCGGGCCCCGTCAGGTCCAGCGCCACGCATAATTCCGTATCGGGGCGAAGCGCTTTGACCATCGCCGCCATCAGCCTGTTATTGCGATAAGGCGTTTCAATAAATATTTGTGTCTGGTTTCGTTTTGATGATTCTCTTTCAAGGTCGCGGAGGGCCGACACGAGCGCGCCTTCCTGCACCGGCAGGTATCCATGAAAGGCAAACCGTTGCCCATTAAGACCCGACGCCATCAGCGCTAATAAGATAGAAGACGGTCCAACCAAAGGGACGACCGTTATGCCATGCGCATGCGCAAACGAAACAGCAAGCGCTCCGGGATCAGCGATGCCGGGACAACCAGACTCAGAAAGGACTCCCATATCATTCCCATTGAATATCGGTGTAAACAATTCCCTGACAGCGGCATCTGGCGTTTCCTTATCCAGCACCTCAAATTGCAATGGCTCAATGCTGGGATAAACTTTCAGGCTGCTCAGAAATCGCCGGGCTGTTCGCACATTTTCAACAAGAAAATGGTTTATACGAGGCAGGGTTTGCAGCAGCCCCGGCGGAAGCACCAACGTTTGTGTGTCGTCGGAAATGATTGTCGGAATAAGATAAAGTTTTCCGGATGTCTCTTTGCCTGGCATTCCTGTTGTATACTTTGATTTCGGCGAAAGCCAAAACTACGTAACTTTCACTTTCTAATCGAATGGGAAAAATACTGATCATTGCAGGAGTCATTCTGATCGTGTTGGGTGTTCTCGTTACATTCAGCAGCCGTATTCCATTTATCGGAAAGCTCCCCGGCGACTTTTCATTTGAAAAGGATAATTTCAAGTTTTATTTCCCGCTTACGTCGTCGATTATTATCAGTATCATTGTTTCGGTAATTCTGTATTTCATAAACCGGATGCGCCAGTAAGGCTGCACTTTATGCTTTCCTGTAAACACGCAAAATTCACACTCCCTCCGAAAGTAACGTACCTCAATTGCGCTTACATGGCGCCGCTACTGACTTCCGTTGAAAAAGCCGGGATCAGAGGAATTCGTGTGAAGAGAAATCCTGCTGTTGTGTCGCCACAAATGTTTTTTGATGACACCGAGCTGCTCAGAAAGTCATTCTCAAGTCTTGTGAATGCAGACGATCCTCATCGAATCGTCGTCATTCCTTCGGTTTCGTACGGTATGGCAACCGTTGCTGCAAACATGACGGTTAAACGCGGACAGCACATCCTCGTCGCTGCTGAACAGTTTCCGAGTAATTACTACTGCTGGAAACGACTTTGCGAAAAAAGCGGCGCTGAAATCAAATTAATCGGTCCGCCTGAAACACACGTCAACCGGGGTAAGGTCTGGAACGAAAGAATTCTTAATGAAATAAATGCACAAACTGCAGCAGTTGCCATCGCACATTTTCACTGGGCCGACGGAACACGCTTCGACCTGGAAGCAATCCGCGAAAAAACCAGGGCGGTAAATGCCTTGCTCATCGTCGACGGAACACAGTCGGTGGGCGCATTTCCGTTCGACATCAAGACTTTTCAACCGGACGCTCTGATATGTGCAGGTTACAAGTGGTTGCTCGGACCTTATTCGATCGGGCTCGCCTATTACGGCCCAGCCTTCGACAACGGCAATCCGCTTGAAGAAAACTGGATTAACCGGGAAAACAGCGAGGACTTCACGGGCCTTGTAAATTATCGCGATGCATATCAACCCGGTGCCTTGCGTTATGAAGTCGGCGAACACAGCAACTTCATACTTGTACCCATGATGCTCAAGGCCATCGATCAACTCAATCGCTGGAAGCCAGAGTTCATTCAGGAGTATTGCCGCAACATCACGAAACCTGCCATCTCGCAATTGCGTGAAAATGGATATTGGGTTGAAGATGACGAATGGCGGGGAAGTCACTTGTTTGGTGTTCGATCCATCGTCCCCCGCGACGTAAGTTCAATTCAGCAGAAACTTCTTCAAAAAAATATCTTTGTCTCGATGCGGGGCGATGCGATCCGGGTTTCACCGAACGTATACAACCGCGAGCAGGATTTGCAGAAACTCGTTAACGTGCTCGTCAGCAAGTCCTGATGCAACAATCAAATTCCCGTTCTTATTTTCTTTGGGGAATCGCCATAGCGTTCCTCGGAGCAATCTGTTTTTCAACAAAAGCAATTTTTGTCAAAGTTGCTTATCGCGATACACAGGTTGATGCTGTTACGTTGCTCGCGCTGCGTATGATTTTTTCTCTTCCGTTTTTTGTCATCTCAGCGGCAATCAGCTCTTCAAAACAGGAAAATGTACGTTTCACTGGCAAACAGTGGATTGGCGTTGCAGCAATTGGTTGTATCGGATATTATGTATCGAGTCTGCTCGATTTCCTCGGGCTGCAATATGTATCCGCCGGAATCGAACGCCTTATTCTGTTCATTTATCCGACCCTCGTTCTCCTGATTTCGGCTGCATTCTTCAAAACAAAAGTATCGCGGCAACAGTGGCTGGCAATACTGCTTACCTATGCAGGACTCGTCGTTGCCTTCTGGGGGGAAGTTGAGTTTGTAACGACAGGGCCAACCTTTGCGCTGGGCGCGACGCTGATATTTTGCTGCGCCATAACGTTTGCGATTTATATCCTGGGAAGTGGCCGTCTCATTCCGCATATCGGTGCGTCTAAATTCAACAGCTACGCGATGAGCTTTGCATGTGTCGCCGTTATCATCCATTACCTGATTGTCGGCGAAGGTTCGCTCTTCAATCTGGAGCCGCGCATATATCTCTACTCCATCGCTATGGCGATTGTAAGCACCGTTATTCCCTCTTATCTCGTCTCTATCGGAATAAACCGCATAGGCTCCGGGAACGCCGCCATTGTTGGCAGTGTCGGCCCAATCTCGACTATCCTGCAGGCATACTTTGTATTAGGAGAACCGATTTTGGTTTTGCAAATTGCCGGAACCATCATGATCCTCGCCGGCATTCTAATGGTAAGCCGAAAGAGCGAGCCGAAACCCGTCCCGGCTCCGACGGCTGACAATAAAATTCAAAATATCTGAATGAAGTATGGCTGCAAGACTTATTACCCTCACCCTTCTCTTTGCCATATCCAATGCCTTCGCGCAGGAGAAGAAGTATATGATCGTGTTTCTGAACTCGAAACCTGATAGCGAAAATATCTCGCCGGAGGAAACCAAAACAATCATGGAAGGCCACATGGCTAACATGGCACGACTTGCGAAAGAAAATAAGCTGCTTGCCGCCGGTCCATTTCAAAACGGCGGGGGCATTTTTATTATGAACAGCGAATCTGTAAAGGAGGTTGAGGATTGGATCAGCACCGACCCCGGCGTGAAGGCAAAACGCTGGAGGATAGAAATCCTTCCGTTTCAGCCGCGCGTCGGAGGAGTTTGTCCTGTCGGCGACAATTATGAAATGACGACATATACGTTCTATCGTTTCGACGCAGTTGCCAGCAAGTTCACCATCGCCAGGCATTCCGAACTGATTGATTCACACGATAAGTATCTTCGCGAAATTGTCAATGGCGGCAACGTTGTCTCCGAAGCCGTCTTCGGGCCGCGTGATGGTGGCATCTTAATTTTAAAAGGCGAAGTTGACGCCGACCTGATGAATACAGACCCTGCAGTAGAAGCCGGTCTGGTTGAGGTACAACGAAAAAATCTTTATATCGCAAAAGGATCATTTTGCGAGGAATAGCATTACACAGTATGAAGCTACACTTCAGAGAATATGGCAACGGCCGCCCTATGGTAATCCTTCACGGATTATTCGGATCGTCGGACAATTGGCTTACGCAGGCGAAAATGTTTGCATCAGACTATCACGTCTTCACGGTTGACCTGCGCAATCACGGCCTTTCGCCACACGATGACGCATTCGATTATGCAAGTATGGTTGATGATCTGGACGAGTTTTTCCGCGATCATGATTTATCCGGAGCAATCCTCATCGGTCATTCCATGGGAGGAAAGGCTGCCATGAATTTTGCAATCAGCCATCCCGATGCGGTCGGTCAACTCGTCATCGTCGACATTGCACCCCGATCCTATGACCTTGAGCATTATGTTATCGCCGACGGTCTCGCTGCGATTCCGGTAGACCAGTTGTCAACACGAAAAGAAGCTGAGGACATTCTATCCGATTATGTATCCGACTTGGGTACACGGCAGTTCTTGCTGAAGAATCTTCAACGAAAGTCGGGGGGTGGTTTTTCCTGGAAGATGAACCTGCCTGTCATCCGCGAAAAGCTTGGTAACATTGGTGTAGATCTTATCTCTGACGGTAAGTTTACAAAGCCTACGCTCTTCGTTCGCGGGGCACGCTCGAGTTACATACTTGATTCAGACTTTCGTCGGATTAAAGAGGTCTTCCCGGGTGCCGAGATTCAAAGTATGGAAACCGGCCACTGGGTTCAGGCGGAAAAGCCTTCAGAATTCGTCGCGCTTGTTTCCGATTGGATCGGCTCACCCAACTAGTCCTTCCGCAGAAGCAGAGACGCCCAGTTTTCACGTTCGTCGCGGCCTGCCTCCGAAAGTCCGTAAGGAGCAAGTTCGCTCAGAAGGTCTGGAATATCTTCTGTGTAGAACCCACTTAACAGCATAAGACCGCCACTTACCAGGTAGCGCTGATAAATCCGCGCCTCTGCCATCAGCACGTTCTTGTTTATGTTGGCGAGTACGATATCGAATTGCCCTTCCACATCCAGCTCTTCAATACGGCCCTGGCGGATGCGTATATTCGTACAGTTATTAACGGCGGCATTTTCATTTCCGTTGACGATACTCCATTCATCGATGTCAAACGCCTCTACCTCCGACGCACCGCGAAGCGATGCCACCACAGAGAGGATTGCCGTGCCACATCCCGCATCCATGACGCGTTTCCCTTTGTGATCAATACCCAGCTGACTCTTCACCATCAGGTAAGTCGTCTGATGATGACCTGTGCCGAATGACATCTTAGGTGTAATCACTACTTCAAACGGAATCGCCGGATTCGGTTTGTGAAATGAAGCGCGAATAAGGCATTCTCCTTCGACATTAATGGGTTCGTAGCTCTTCTCCCACTCCTCATTCCAGTTTTGTTTCTCTACGCGCTCGTAGGAAATATCTAACTGAGCGGGCAATGCATATTGCTCAATTAATGCGGAGAGTATGGCCTCGTCAAATTTTTCAAGTTCAACGTATGCTTCAAACCCGGATTCCGTTTCGATGAAACTTTCGAAGCCTGCTTCGGCCACTTCAGCCATCAGAATCTCCGTGTACGAAGGATCACACGTAACTTTTAGACACGTATAATACATGGTGGGTGCGCCTAGACGGCGCCTTTGATCACTTCGGTGAATTCGCGTGATTTCAGAGAAGCTCCGCCAACCAATCCTCCATCAACATCGGGGCATGCAAACAGTTCGCTGGCATTTCCTGCATTCACGCTCCCGCCGTAAAGGATCACAACATCGTCGGCGACTGCTTTTCCATACTTCACGGCAATGTGATCGCGAATAACTTTATGCATATCCTGAGCTTGTTGTGCAGTGGCGGTCTTGCCAGTGCCAATTGCCCAAACCGGTTCGTAAGCGATCACGACTTTTCGGAACGCTGCTTCGTCGAGGTGGAACAGACTTTCTTCAACCTGTGTCTTAACCAGTTGTTCGTGTTTGTTTGCCTCTCTTACGTCGAGGGGTTCCCCACAGCAGAAAATCGGAATCAATTCATGCTTCAACGCAACGTCTACCTTACGCGCAAGGAGCTTTGCATCTTCACCATAATATTGTCGGCGCTCACTGTGGCCAAGAATTACGTACGGAATATCCATCGACTTCAGCATAACCGCTGAGACCTCGCCGGTAAATGCACCAGCCTCCTGATCGCTACAGTTTTGTGCACCTACAAATATCTTCGGATTCTTTCCGACAATGTTCTTGATTGGAACCAGATAGGGGAAAGGAACACAGAAAATGACCTTCACGTCACCCCGAACTTCATCTGAAACCATTCCGGTTACTTCAGACGCGAGAATGTTTGCCTCTTCGAGGGTCTTGTTCATTTTCCAGTTTCCGGCTACAATT
>JAEZDW010000501.1 GCA_023417955.1 Bacteroidota bacterium | reverse complement strand
GGTAGAGCAGAGTGCAACTTCACCGCCGGGAAATTCCATTTGCCATGAAATCGTCTCATCAACCTCAGCGAATTTTTTGGGATCCGTTTTATACTCCTGCGCAGTTACATAAACAGGTTCCGCGCCAATGCTGTAACGTGCGCCCTGTATCGCATAGATTCCTACGTCCATCATGGCTCCGCCGCCGGCAAGTGCCTTCTTAAGTCGCCACTGATCAGGATTGCCTATGCGGAACCCCATTTCACTGTTAACAATCTTTACCTTTCCAAACTCCTTTTTCTGGCCAACGCGCATGGCTTCGAGGGTAAACGGTTCAAAGTGCAGGCGGTACCCTACAAAATAGCGCACACCGGACTTCTTACACGCTGCAACCATTTCTTCTGCTTCCTTTACGTTAACTGCGACAGGTTTTTCGCATATCACATGCTTGCCAGCCTTCGCTGCGCGTATAACATATTCGTGGTGCATACTGTTTGGTAACACGACATAGACAATATCGATTTCCTTATCATTGGCGATTTTGTCGAATGTCTCGTAACTGTAGACGTGCTCGTCCTTAATTCCAAAACGGGATTTCCATTTTCCGATCTTCTCTGGCGTTCCTGTGACGATACCGCGGAGTTCACAGTGCGACGTCTCCTGGAGGGCAGTTGCTAACTTGTGTTCGGCATAATAGCCAAGGCCAACGAGAGCGACACCGAGTTTCTTTTGAATCGGGCGTGAAAGGTCATTGGCATTCGCTTTGGCACCCTGCATGGTAAGCAGTGAGGCGCCCGCGGTGAGCGTTGAGAGGAAGTTCCTCCGCGTTTGTTTGTTCATAGGATGTGTATTAGGTCAAGAAAAATACTCGTGTTTCGCATAACTTCACAATTATTTTACACGGAGTTTTGAATATCAGGAAAATGAGGGAAGCTACAGCAAAGGATCTTGCAGCACTGAGTGACCTGCTTGGTCAACTGGGTTATAAACTCGAACATGCAGAACTCGAACGAAAAGTGCGCCTTTTCCTCGAGGAAGACTATCGGATTCTCGTTTGCGAGGAGGGCAAACACATCGTCGGGTTCATTACGTTACATATTTTCGAGCCCTTTCACCTGCCAGGAAGAACAGGGCGAATTACATCGTTCTGTATTGATGAAAACTATCGGGCAAAGGGAATCGGAACACAACTTCTCAACGCAGCCCGTCAATTCTTGAAGAAAAATCATTGTCGTCGAATTGAGGTAACAAGCAACGACAGAAGGAAGGACGCGCATCAGTTCTATGTCCGGCGAGGGTTCAATGCCGGTTCAACAAAGTTTGTGAAGGACATCTGAACTCCGGCTATCTGTATTCTTTGATGAGTTTTCCCAGTGTTTTAATCCCCTCTTCCACTCGATCGCACCAGGGTTCACCGAAACTGAGACGAAAATAATTCTCGAATCTCCCCTGAGGTGAAAAGATTTGGCCTGGCGCAATGCCAATGTTGTGGCGCAAAGCGCGCTTATGAAGCTTAAAAGAATTGATCTTCTTATTGAGTTCAATCCAGAGCACAAAACCACCTTCCGGTCGTGTCACGCGCGTATCGTCAGGAAAGTATTCTGAAATCGCCTGTATGTACCTGAGGCAGTTTCGGTGAAGCGTTTTGCGGAGGTTTCGCAGATGTAATTCGAATCGACCGTTCCGCAGAAACTCAGCAATCGCAGCCTGGCTGAGCGTATTCGTCGAAACGGTATGCATACGCTTCAGGGCGATGATCCTTTCTTTAAATCTGCCGGGTATCGTCCAACCAATACGATAGCCAGGCGCAAGCGATTTTGAGACGGATGAACAATGCAGCACCAATCCCTTCCTATCGAATGACTTGCATGTTTTGGGTCGCGTCTTACCAAAGTACATTTCGCCATATATATCGTCTTCAATCAAGGGAATTTCCTTTTTTGCAACCATGCTAACCAACCTTTTTTTGTTTTCGTCGGGCATGCAACTACCCAGCGGGCTATTGAAATTATTGACGAAGAGACACGCTTTGATATTAAACCTGTCAATAGCAGATTCAAGATAATCAAGATCGGCGCCGGTTCGCGGATCGGTAGGCACTTCAACAACCTGAAGGCCGTAGCTTTCCATCAACTGAAAGATTGCGTAATAAGTCGGGCTTTCAATGGCTATCGCGTCTCCCGGATTGGTCACTGCCTTAACGCATAACGAAAGTGCCTCCACTGCTCCTGCAGTCACAACCACATCATCGCCGGTAATTGTACCACCCCAGTTAAATGCCTGCCTCGCAATTTGTTTTCTCAACTCCTCATTACCCTGAACGTGTTCGTAATGCAGGCAACTCGATTGCGATTGCCGCACAACATGCATCAATACCTTATTCAGTTTCGCCATTGGCAGAATCGATTCGGGAGGTGCTGCCAGTGCGAAGTTGAGAAGACGCGTGGAACGCAGGTCGAGATAAACGCTGTCAATCATCTCGTTGATGCTGACAGGAACCACGTCGTCGGGGGTGTCGCTTACTGTTGGGAGATCGAGAATATGATCGGGTGAATACTTCACGTAATAACCCGATTGCGGTCGCGCTTCTATCAGGCCTTTGCTTTCCAGAAAGTAGTATGCCTGGAATGCGGTGCTTAAGCTTATTCCCTGTTCGCGACTCAGTGCGCGAACCGAAAGCAATTTGTCGCCGACCTTGAGCACGTTACGCGCGATAAGTTGTTCAATGCGTTCGGCGACTTCATGGTACTTATAATCGGCATGGACAGTATCCTTCATAGCAGCCTTCCTAAGATTGATGCATGAATTTAACTGATCTGGTCAGTTTTCCGGATTTTTAAACTGTTATTTTGTCAAAAGAACCAGTTTTTTCCTTTGGTAAGATTCCTAAGAACAGGATTGATGAATTTTGATTTCATCGGACAAGCTGCCTTGATCTGGCTTAACCTGATCTTGCAAACGGGTAACATGAAACCAGTAACGTCGTATGGTTTGAGGCAGATGACCGTGGCCCCATCAAGAAAAATAATATCGTCGACCGCAGTTATTATAAATCCATCCCCGGTAAGCAAACTACTGATGGCAATACAATTGCCGCCCTGTTTGCTTTCCATCAAGATATTGAAGATCGTATGAATCTCGCGCGCCGTTTCGATCACTTTCTCACCCAACCGCAAATCCGTACCCTTAATTACTTCGTCTATATCGTTTTTCATTCCCTTTTTCTTATTCGGGTCTGGAACTTCGCGAAGCTGTGAAATAACGATGCCACACCGTTCAAAACAAATAACGGTATGGCTACAGCACATTCCTGCGCATATTGGTGTATGCGTGCAACAAATGAATATCAACCGACGCTTGCAGATCGCTACGGCCTGCCCGTATCCAGTTTATTCAGGTAACAGAAAAATTCACCTATCGTTATCTTGTGAATCGCGAGCAGCCTATGCAAACTTTTAAGCGTAAGATTTGCCTTGCCCTTTTCGATACGCCAGTATTGAATCATCGGCAAATCAAAGGCCTTCGTAAATTCCTTTATACTGTCATATCCCATTTTCAACCTGAGTTCGGCCAACGCCTGGCCTATGTCATTCATTATTGATTGCAATCCGTATTTAGTCTTTTTCATAACTCCTCCTTCAAAAAAAAACAGGTTATCTCGAATGATAATAAACACCTGATACTCGTGTACGAAAATCGATTGCCAGGATTACGATCCACCGGCAAACCACGCTCACGGAAAAAATTGCTTTCTCATCGGTGCATGTGGATCGACCTCCACAGCCAAGGCAGCATATTTTCCGGGAAACTGACGCAAAAAACCACAGTCCGGCATTTCTAAATACTAATAAAGAAAACCCCTCTGGCTATCGGGACACGATTTTTATGCACACTGATTCGTTTTTGAAAATAACCACCTCTTCAAAATTCACTCAATTCCCATCATTCAATCACCGAATTATTTTTACATTCGGACGCTAAAAGAATCTACGTGATTATCAATTCTATTTCCGGCCCGCGTAATATCTCGACGGCATTTATGTATTCGTTCGCCCAGCGACCTGATACTAAAGTACTGGATGAACCATTCTACGCAGTCTACCTTGCAACGACAAACGCAGATCATCCTGGTCGTGACGAAATTCTGAAGAGCATGCCTGCAGAAGAGCAGACAGTACTGGAGAATATTTATTCGCAGAAGGATCAGCCTGTACTTTTTCTCAAGAACATGGCGCACCATATTGAGGTAACCAATCAGGATTACATCAACGACACCGTCAACCTATTTTTGATCCGCGATCCTGCGGATATTATCGCGAGCTATGCGCGTGTTATCGAAAAACCGACGATGCGTGATATCGCTATTGAGTTTCAGTACAACTTGTTTTCAACACTATGGCGCCGCGGACTGAGACCGCTTGTAATTGATACTGCATTACTTCTGGAGGATCCCGAGTCGGTTCTGCGGCATATGTGCACGCATCTCGATATACCGTTCTATCCTGAGATGCTCACCTGGAAGACCGGACCCAAACCATATGACGGGATATGGGCACCGCACTGGTACGCCAACGTTCACAAGTCCACCGGCTTTTTGCGTAGGGATCCCGGGCCATCAACAGTTCCTGACGACCTGACTGAACTTTATGAACAGGCGCGCGACTACTACAATAAATTTCGACCTTACGTAATTCACCCCTGATTATGCTCCAAACTTATAATCCAAAGAATGCAAACATACTCGTTCACGTAGGTGGAAAACTTCTGCCGCGGCAGGAGGCAAAGGTTTCTGTATTTGACAGCGTCGTTCAGGGGGGAGACGCCGTATGGGAGGGGCTGCGCGTATACGAAAGCGGCATCTTCTGTCTGGACAAACACCTCGACAGGTTGGTTGATTCCGCTCACGCCCTGGCATTCGCTGAAATTCCGACGAAGGATGACGTCAGGAAAGCAATATTCGAAACACTTGAGGCAAACGGGATGCGCAACGGTGTTCATATACGCCTGACGCTCACCCGCGGTGAAAAGGTCACTTCGGGAATGGATCCGCGTCTAAATACCAAAGGCCCATGCCTCATTGTTCTCGCGGAATGGAAGCCCATTGTATACGACAACAGTGCCGGCATCCGTGTGATAACGTCTTCCCAGCGGCGGAATAACCCGCAGTTTCTCGATTCCAAAATTCACCACAACAATTTGCTAAACAACATCCTCGCAAAAATCCAGGCAAATGTGGCCGGTGTCGATGCGGCAATAATGCTTGACCAAAACGGATTTGTTGCCGAACTCAACGATACAAATCTGTTTCTCGTCTCGCATGGCAAAGTAATGACCCCTTCTGCCGACGCATGCCTTCACGGCATCACCCGTGGTCTCGTTATTGAGATTTGTAATGATCTGAAATTACCGCTTGTTGAACGTAATCTTTCCCTGACCGAGTTTTACACAGCCGACGAAGTATTTGCCACCGGCACCATGGGCGAGTTGACGCCGGTAACTGAAATAGACGGGAGAAAAATAACTTCAAGGCAACCGAACTCAATACTCGAGGTAATCCGAAAAGAATACGCAGCACGAATTCCCGAGCTGGCAGAGCCCTTGCCGTTCTAGTCTCATTCAACTGATCTGGTTAAAATATCAAAAACTGAAACTGTTATGTTTCCGTTATAATGTTGTGTTTTGCTTATCAGACTTGCCGGACAAAGGCAAGCTGTGGGCTATTAGACCAGTATAAAGTATGCATTTGTGAAAAAAGACCTGCTTCTGGCATATCTCGCGCTCGTCGCCATTTGTATCATTTGGGGAACTACTTATCTGGCGCTGCGGATTGCCGTCGTTCACTTTCCTCCCTTTTTGTTCACCGCACTCAGACAGGTAATCGCGGGTGGAATTATCCTTACCGTGACTTATGCGATTGGAAAAGATACTTCGCTGAGCAGGGAACATATCATCCGTCAGGCGGTTGCCGGATTCTTTATGATCTCATTGGGAAATGGCCTCGTTGCCTGGGCTGAAATGTTTGTGCCCAGCGGAATCGCCGCGATCCTTTGCTCTTTAATGCCGGTCATTGTCATACTAATGAACATCGCCATAAACCGTGAAGAGAAGACCAATGCCGGCATCGTCACAGGTGTCGCCCTGGGTATGCTTGGCATAATGCTTATTTTCAGTGAACATCTCGCGGAATTTTCACAGGCGCAATACGCAGCGGGGATATTCTTCATATTTCTTGCCGTACTCGCCTGGGCGGGTGCCAGCATCTGGATCAAAAAGAAGAACAACACCACAAACGTGTTCCTGAACGCCGGACTTCAAATGTTCTTTGGCGGTATCTGGTTGTTTCCGCTGAGCTTGTTATTTGATGACTACGCCATGATAAGCTGGGCACCGGAAGCAGTTTATCCTTTCATCTATCTGGTGGTATTTGGTTCTATCATCGCGTACATCTCATACAATTACGCACTACGGAAATTGCCGATGACGATCGTGTCATTGTACGCATATATCAATCCGCTGGTGGCTGTCATACTGGGATGGCTCGTTCTTGATGAAAAGCTAAACGGAAAGGTCTTTGCCGCATTCCTGATTACCGTGGCGGGAATCTACCTTGTGAATCGTGGGTATCGCGCACTGAAGGCGATCGGCAGACCTGCATTTAGAAACAACACCTGATCCCAATCAAATGGTAACTGCCAACATTTCGATACGCGGGTATCGGGCGGAAGACCAACCATGGTTCGAAGAGTTGAACAGAGAATGGATTGAACGATACTTCGTCATGGAACCGGTCGATACAGCGGTGCTCACTGATCCGGAAACACACATCATCAAACCCGGTGGTTGCATCCTCATGGCTGAGGCTGACAATAAGGTTGCAGGGACGGTAGCACTTAAACGTGTAACGGACAGGGTATATGAATTCACCAAGATGGCTGTCGCAAAGCCGTATCGCGGACTTAAGATTGGCTACGCACTGGGTGTAGCCGCACTTGATCGTGCACGATCCCTGAAGGCATCATCAGTAATACTATACTCCCATACCAGTCTTGTATCCGCGATTGCATTGTACAGGAAAATGGGCTTCCACGAAGTTCCGCTTGATGGTCCTTACAAGCGAAGCGACATAAAAATGGAAATACTGCTATAAAAAGACCATGGAATTTCATCTCAATAATGACCGAAGGAATATTGCTACAGTACTGCACGAAGTAACTACTGTAGCCGAAGCATATTACAATAATCAGCATGCTTTACCTCCCTCGCGACTTGAAGCTGACTTTCCCGCTGCCTCGATGCCCGAAGAAGGAATTGGCGCGCAGGAGGTATTGAGACTCTTCGCAAAAGAATATGCGCTGCGTATGGCAAACAGTGCCGGTCCTCGCTACTTCGGATTTGTCACTGGTGGTTCAACACCTGCGGCAGTCGCAGCCGACTGGCTGGTAAGTGTCTTTGATCAGGTGATGTCCGGCAGTAACGACTCCGTTGCGCATTCGCTGGAGCGTCAAACAATAGGTTTTTTGTCAGAATTCTTTGGACTGGAAGGATACGAGGGGACCTTCGTCACCGGTGCAACAATGTCAAACTTCGTCAGTCTGGCGACTGCCCGGCAATGGATCGGTGAACAATTCGGCAAAGACTTCAGCTCTGACGGATTATCAAATGAAATTCCTGTGAAAGTGTTGAGCGCGAGTCCACATTCAAGCATTCTCAAAAGCCTGAGTATGCTTGGTCTGGGACGAAACGCCTGGGTAGCAATAGCAACGTTACCAGACCGGGAGGCGATTGATCCTTCAGCACTTCGCAGCTACCTTGAAGAAAATCCCGGACCGGCTATTGTCGTTGCAAATGCCGGCACAGTAAACACAGTTGACTTCGATGACCTCGAGGCACTCGCTGCACTCAAAAAAGAATTCGGTTTCTTTCTTCACGTCGATGCGGCCTTCGGAGGCTTTGCTGCTGTTGTTCCTGAGTTTGCACATTTCACGAAAGGGATCAATGCCGCCGACACTGTTACCATAGATGCACACAAATGGTTGAATGTTCCCTATGACTCGGCGATGCAGTTTACGAGGCACCAGGCTATTCAGGTTAAGGTTTTTCAAAATAATGCTGCATACCTTGGTAAGTCGGACCAGCGTCCCGATAACCTGAACCTTACGCCTGAAAACTCGCGACGTTTTCGCGCGCTGCCCGCGTGGTTTACATTGCTTGCCTATGGTCGGAAAGGCTATGAGGAGATCGTTCGCCGTAATTGTTCCGCCGCCGCGGAATTGAGTCAGCTGATTGAGGCGTCGTCGTTATTTCGCCTGCTGGCACCCGTTCGGATGAACGTCGTCTGTTTCACCCTTGCATCGGAACCCTCGATGGAGGAAATCCGGCAGTTTCTGAACGACGTTCGTGACGATGGGCGGGTGTTCTTTACGCCAACGTTGTATAAGAATACACCGGCGATAAGGGCTGCAATTTCAAACTGGCAAACCACTACTGATGACACCCGCCTGGGCTTCGAAGTGCTTTGCCATGTTTACCAAAAAATGACCGCTAATTTGAATAATGAATAAATTTTTGCGGAATTAACGACCCTTTTTGCATGACTTTAGAAGATTATATAGAAATTCACCGGTTCAATTGATGACGCCATGAGTACATTAACTACCAGCATCCCTGTACAACGCACGACAAAATCGCGGATTGAGGAGACAGATTTTAACAACCTTGAGTTCGGCAAATACATTGCTGACCACATGGTCATTGCCGATTTCAAAGACGGCAAATGGCACGACCCGAAAATCGTACCATTCGCTGATATCGCGGTTAGCCCTGCAATGCTGTCCCTTCATTACGGCCAGTCCGTTTTCGAAGGCATGAAAGCATTCTGGATGAATGACGGCAACATCAATATTTTCAGACCGCACAAACATCACGCACGGCTCAACCGCTCGATGGACAGAATGTGTATGCCGCGCATCTCTGAAGAAATGTTTCTCCAGTCGCTACACGCACTTGTTGAACTCGACCAGAACTGGATTCCAAAAGATGAAGGATCATCATTGTATATACGTCCACTTGTCTTCGCATATGAAGCCCGTCTTGGTGTGAAAGTAGCAGACCACTTCAAGTTCATCGTGATGAATAGTCCGGTGGCTGCATATCAGGCTAAGCCATACCGGTTGAAAGTAGAAGACACATACGTGCGCACTGCTGAAGGAGGGACAGGTTTTGCCAAGTGCGCAGGAAATTACGGCGGCGCATTTTATCCCACGCAGGTGGCACGCGAACAGGGTTTCGATCAGATTCTCTGGACCGATCACAAAGAGCACAAGTACATCGACGAAGTAGGGATGATGAACGTGTTCTTCGTAATTAACGGCAAGCTGGTGACCCCGCGTCTTACAACGGCAATCCTTGAAGGTGTTACACGCGATACGATCCTGACGCTCGCGGCAGACATGGGCATGCCTGTCGAAGAACGGCGTATCAGTGTCGAAGAAATCGCGAAAGGATTCGCGAGTGGCGAAGTAACTGAGGCTTTCGGATCGGGTACTGCTGCCGTTGTAGCCCCAATTGCGGTCATTCACGTTAACGGACAAGACGTAACCATTCCTGAACCTGATAGTAACAGTTTCCAGCTCCGGGTTAAGAAAAAGCTCAACGATATTCGTATGGGCGTGGAACCCGATGTGCACAACTGGAACTACATTATCCGTACAAAGTAATTGCGTTCCACCGTACGCATAATTCCACCAGACGAAATTCGTCAGGGAGGCAGCGCATGCATTAACCATTAACATCTCCGTCGGCATGAGAGCAGTTTTTTTCAAGAGTAAGGAGCAACCCCTTGTAATCGAGTCAATGAAGAAACCGACGCCGATCAAGGACCAGGTACTAATTCGTCTACACGCAGCAGCCATAAATCATCGCGACCTATGGCTGATTCGAGAGCAAACGCAGACGTTTCAAAACGGCATTATCCTGGGGTCTGATGGCGCGGGTGTGGTTGAGGCTGTCGGCGAAGATGCCAACCCGTTGTTGATTGGCGTCGAAGTGATAGTCAACCCCAGTCTGAACTGGGGACCGAATCCTGCGGTCCAGGGTGATTCCTTCAAGATTCTCGGGTTCCCGGACAACGGCACGTTCGCGGACTACATAGTAGTACCCAAACAATATGTATTTGAAAAACCGGAGCACCTCAGCTTCGAAGAATCAGCGGCTGTTCCGTTGTCGGGGTTGACGGCCTACCGGGCGCTTTTTTCGAAGGCCCGGCTGAGGGCGAAGGAAAAGGTTCTCATTACCGGAATTGGAGGCGGTGCCGCGCTGTGGCTACTTCAATTTGCTTCCGCCTATCAGGCACGCGTTTACGTTACATCAGGATCAAATGAAAAAATCGCTCGTGCAAAAAGTCTCGGCGCACTCGATGGTTTCAATTATCATGATGACCAGTGGCACGAACAGGCGCTTAAAGCATCGGGCGGATTCGACATTATTATCGACAGCGCCGGCGGATCGCAGTTTAATAAACTCATTGATCTTGCGTTACCCGGAGGCCGCATTGTAAACTTTGGTCGCACCGCGGGCAACATATCCGACATAGCAACACGAACACTGTACTGGAAGCAGCTTTCAATTTTCGGAACGACGATGGGAACGCGCGATGAATTCCTTTCCATGCTCGACTTCGTCGAAGGCAGAAAGATCAAGCCGGTAATTGACAGTATTCATCCCCTGGAACAAGTTGCCGACGCCTTTGCTCTCATGGAAAGTGTAAATCAATTCGGAAAAATTGTATTAAAGATAACTTGACTTCTATGTCGAATCTTCCGGTAACCGATAAGACAAAGATCACGCGGCTGCCAAAGCGAGGCAACTATGATCGCGAAACGATTTATTCCATATTGGACGAAGCATATTTTGTCACGCTCAGCTTTGTGCAGGACAGCAGGCCTTTTCAAATCCCAACGGGTCACTGCCGGATTGACGATTATATATACGTTCATGGTTCAGTCGGCAGCGGCTACATGCGATCTCTTGCCGCCTCAGGCGCTGATGTCTGCCTGAGTGCAACACTCATTGACGGATTGGTCCTTGCGCGTTCGGCCTTTCATCATTCGATGAATTACCGGTCTGTGGTGATGTTCAGTAAAGCAGAAAAGGTCGATGATACGAATGAGCAGTATCGGGCGCTTGAGGCCTTTACCGAAAAAGTACAGCCAGGGCGTTGGGCGGATGTCCGAAAGCCCGATAGCGGTGAATGGAAAGCGACGATGGTAATCAAGTTTCGTATCGTCGAAGCATCGGCAAAAATTCGCACAGGCGGACCAAAGGATGACGATCCCGACTACCAGCTTCCGATATGGGCTGGTGTGGTACCACTCAAGCTCCAACGCGAAGCTCCCGAACCGGACGAATTGCTTGGAAAGGACATCCCTCTTCCGTCGTATATTCGCGGTTGAAAGTCGACGATCATGAAAATCGAACACGTTGCGTTCTGGACAGCTGATCTCGTCTCACTGCGTGACTTCTATGTGCATTATTTCAATGCTGTTGCCGGAGAAAAGTATGTTAATCCGAAAACATGTTTTGAGAGCTACTTCCTTTCGTTCGAAGAGGGTGCTCGCCTTGAACTGATGACGAAGCCTGGAGTAACCCCCACAGATACGACGAATTCGATTGCAACGGGTTACGCGCATATTGCGATTTCGGTCGGTTCAAAAGACAACGTCGACAGCCTGACTAAAAAGCTAAGGGTCGATGGACATTTGATTGTGAGCGAGCCCCGCACAACCGGTGATGGATATTATGAAAGCGTAGTTTTGGATCCTGCAGGAAATCACGTTGAGATTACCGAATGATCAAGCCGTTCAGGCAAATCAGGTTGAATCGGTTTAATAAAACGCCTATCTTTTCCCTTCAAGAAAATCAACCATGGAAAAACTAACACGGAGAAGTTTTGTTACCACAGCTGTCGCTGTAGGAGCAGGTGTTACCCTCGCGTCTGCAAATCCCGGATCATCTATTCAAAAGAAAGATAAAATGAAACTAACACACCACGTATTCTTCTGGCTGAAGAATCCGGATTCCAAAGAAGATCGCGACAAGTTGATTGAAGGACTCAATACACTGCGTAAGATTGAAACCGTAAAAAAACTACACATCGGTATACCGGCATCTACCGAAAAGCGTGATGTCGTCGACAACAGCTATCAGGTTTCTGAACTCATGTTCTTCGATGACGTGGAGGGTCAGGACGTTTACCAGGTGCATCCTCTGCACAAGAAATTCGTTGAACAATACAGCCATTTGTGGAGTAAAGTTCTTGTTTACGACTCCATTGAAGTTTAGAAACTGAATAACTTCCGTCATTTGGCAGTGCCTACCCACACGGCCAAATGGCACTGGATTTTAGGTCATATACCGCATAATCAATGCGTGTATGCGGCTATTATTCGTAATGAATCCTTCTTCCGGAACGAACGATCCCGACGGAATTATTCGCACTCTGCAGACATCCGCAGCCGAGGCTGGCTTTGAAACTCGTTTTATTTTTACAACCGGCGAAAATGACGACACCACCATTAAGGAGGCCGTAGAAAGTTTTTCACCTGACCGGATTGTTGCCGGAGGTGGCGACGGCACAGTGCAACTGGTGGCCAGGAATATAATCGGACTTAACATCCCGATGGCAATACTGCCCCTTGGCTCGGCCAACGGATTGGCAACTGCTCTTGGAATTCCAAAACGCCTGGAGGATGCGACGCAAATTATCATCGAACAGGAAAAGACGATTCCGCTTGATTTGCTTCGTCTCAATGATAAGTACATCTGCATTCACCTTTGTGACATTGGCACAAATGCACTCCTGGTGAAAAACTACGAAGAGGCCGGCGACAAAGGCATGCTTGGATACGCCCGCCATCTCATCGGCTCCATACGAGACAGTGATCTTGTTCAGTTTGAAATCCGAAGCGATGGTAAGGCCTGTACAAAAGAAGGATACATGTTAGTTGTCGCTAATGCACACAAGTATGGCACCGGCGTTCAGATTTCAGAAGGCTCTGTATCAGACGGAATGTTTGAAATCTGCAACGTTCAGCGCATTGATCTTGAATCCGCTGTAAAAGCGGGACTTACGGCAATTAATATTTTTGTCGATCGTGAAATGTTTTCCGACGTAATAAAGGCACGCGAGGCTCACATTCGGATATCCCCCGCCGCGCACCTTCAGGTGGATGGTGAGTACATTGGTGAAGTTACGGAACTTAAGGTCGAAATAATTTCCTCTGCGCTGAACATTATCGTACCGGATGAAGACCAGTAATGTGATTCTGCTTAGTTTCTACGGATTGTCCAACGGCACTCACAATGTGTTCTTCGGGAAGCTCGCTTATTCACCTGTCCGGGACTTGTCATTTGAAAAATATGGCTGGTTCCGAAACTTCAAAACGATTATCGGATTATATCAGAGTACAGGTCTTCCAAACAAAAAATTTGAAATGCGATTCGACCATGGCACCGTGCAGGGAAAAACAGATCGGTCTGGTTCGTTTTGGTGTGAAGCTGACTTCGTTGAGAAACAGACACGGCTTGAAGAAATAATACTGCTGCCTGAAGGCACAAAAGCAGAGCTCACCGAAAACCTGTATCCGAATGAAATTCACCATGTTGAATCGCACACCATCGTCATTTCAGATCTTGACGACACGTTGATACATTCCTTTATAAAGAACAAGTTCCGGCAAATACGAACATTGTTGTTTACAACTGTTGAAAAAAGGAAAGCGGTTAAGGACATGCAACATTTGATTAAACGTTTTGCACTTTCCGGGACTGCGTCATTTTATTTGAGCAACAGCGAACAGAATCTGTACCCGATGTTGTTTCGGTTCTTAACAATCAACGAATTTCCGCCAGGACCGCTTTTCCTGAAACAGTTTGTCCACCTTGCAGATTCCTTACGACGGCGAATATTGCGAAAGAAGCACTCGCACAAGGTGAACATACTCGCCAAGATCATGGAGTTGTTTCCGAACAAGAAGTACATTCTCATCGGCGACAACACGCAAAAGGACCTTAAGATCTATCTTGATCTCGCGCAGAGCTACCCTGATCGGATCCGTTACATCATAATTCGAAAAGTTCGTGAGCGAAATGACCACAACGCCATTCTTGCCAGGGCGAAACCGGTTCTGAGTAAACATGGGATTGGCTTATACTATGAACGCGAATTTCCTGCTGAGCTTCCGTGGGATGTCTGATGTTACCGTTGCTGCTAAAACGAAATGTTAAAAAGAAAATCAAGCTGACGTTCAGAAACGCTTGCAGGTGTCAATCGCATGGCAGCATTGCGAATGCCTACAAGGAGGGGATTCTCCAACTGTCCGATTTTTCCCATTTGCCATGAAGTTTTTACAACGCGCGTTGTCCTGGGTATTCGTAACGTTTCATATTGACGGAAGGCATCTTCGGGATTCTCGTATGAATCCATCAGCTTTGCCAGTACTACAGCGTCTTCAATCGCCATACACGCTCCCTGCCCGAGATTGGGCGTTGTTGCATGAGCCGCGTCACCCAAAAGAACGATTCGTCCGAAACTATACTGAGAAATTGGCTCAACGTCATGGATATCATTTCGAATCATTGCGTTCGCAGGCGTACTTCTGACGACCTCACTAACTACGGGACTAAAGTCGTCGAACAATTTTGCTACATCTTCAAGTGTATAGTTATCGTACCTGGATTCCCTCGCGCGGGCATTCAACGTTGCGAACCAGTACACCTTGTTACCGGATACCGGTACGAGGCCAAATCGCTTTCCCGTTCCCCAGAATTCGCTTGCCTCCTCGCGTCCGTGTCCGGCAGGTAGCCTGTCCGTAATGCCGCGCCAGCATGTATAACCAGAGTACCGCAGGGTAGTCGATCCGATAAATCTCTTCCGAAATAGCGAGTGTATACCATCGGCAGCAATTACATAATCCGCCTCGAAGGTTGTTCCATCACTAAAGGACAGGGCTACCGATTCCGGGTTAACGTTAAAGTCAACGCACGACTTGCCAGTAAGGAGGGCTCCGGGTTGTAAAGAAGATATTAAGACATTATGAAGGACGGACCTTTGCAAAGCGATGGAATGGCTTACGCCAAACCTGACACTAACGCGTTGACTATCCGTTGCACTGAGGATGCGGCCCGATTGACTGCGGATACAAAACTGTTTGAGTTCGCAGCCGGCATCAAGGATCAGAGGCTCCATGCCTATTTCACGAAAGGCCTTGATAGCATTGGCAGCGAGTACGATTCCCGCTCCTAATGGCCGGATCTCCGGGGCAGATTCAAATACTACGGGTGAAAATCCTTTTCGCTGCAAGGCGATAGCCACGGTAAGCCCGCCAATACCGCCGCCGATCACTGCAATCGATTTCGATTTAATCATAAATGCGTATTCCCTTTTGTTTGCTCTTCAGCATCCTGCGTCTCAGCCTTTCCTCGCGAATCAGCTGAAAAAAATTCGCCTGAGCGTGCTGGAAATGATAAACATAAGAGTTTACGACCTGGTTTGAGTTGTCTCTTTGTTTCATAAGCCAAATTCAAGTATTCATACGAGTCGTAAACCCCGCGAGTTTTATTTTTTTTCACGAAGTCGCGATTTCGTGTTTTTGCTTCCGACTGCATTTGGCACCCCTGGCTTGGTGAGGACATAAAAAAAGCTGCCTTTTTCGGCAGCTTTTGATTCGTTAAATATTCGGCTGTGGCGTCGTGCGCAGATACGGTTTGACGGCCTTATGGCCTTTTGGAAACTTCGTTGGAATGTCCTCGTCTTTAACTGCAGGCGTGATGATTACGTCATCACCATGCTGCCAGTTGGCAGGCGTGGCAACGCTGTAATTAGCTGTAAGTTGCAGGCTATCGACTACGCGGAGTATCTCATCAAAGTTTCTTCCGGTTGAAGCCGGATACGTAATCATGAGCTTTATTTTCTTATCGGGTCCGATTACAAAAACGGAGCGCACTGTGAACTTATCGACGTTAGGATGAACCATACCATAAAGGTTGGCCACCTTGAACTCAGGGTCAGCGATCAGCGGGTAGTTCACTTCTGTGTTTTGAGTTTCATTGATGTCACCGATCCATTTGGTGTGTGAATCAATCGGGTCAGCGCTGATAGCAAGCACCTTGCAATTACGCTTTTGGAATTCCTTATCCAGTTTTGCCATCGCGCCAAGTTCGGTTGTACAAACAGGCGTAAAGTCAGCAGGGTGCGAGAAAAGAATTCCCCAGCCATTGCCAAGCCATTCGTGAAAGTTGATCTTACCTTGTGTCGTTTCTGCTGTAAAATCAGGGGCGACATCACCAAGTCGTAGGGACATAACTAATAAGGGTTAGAGTTGAACAATAATACTTAGCTACACAGGAGCGGGTATGACCCCGGTTGCGGCAGTACAAACCAACTAACGCTTTTTCCGCGCAATAAGTTTGTTTTCCTGTTTTATAAGGCTGTCGAGCGTGTCCGCCTTCAGTAATTCAACCGTTGCATTCCTGATTGCCAGAAATGCATGCCGAACAGTACACGTTTCTTCATCCTCACATTCGTCGCAAGGTTGATAAAACTTGAAGGTTGCGCACGGCAACGCGGCAATAGCGCCGTCAAATAGTCTGACCACTTCCGCAAGGTTTACCTCTTCGGGCCTCCGTCTGAGAACATATCCACCGCCTTTGCCCTGCTTGCTCCCCAGAATTCCGGCTTTTTTCAAGTCGAGTAGAATTCCTTCCAGGAATTTCCTGGGGATGTTGCATGCCTGGGAAATGTCTTTGATCAAGAACTTCTCCTCCGGACGTCTGGCCATATGAACCAATGCATGGATGGCATATTTACATTTTTTGGACAGCACCGCCGAAAGTTAATACATGAAAGGCAGATGCAAAGTGTTGCGGTGAAAATGCTGCGTTCCTTTAGATTTACGCCCTTCCTGACGGCGAGATACTCTACCCCAATGCCCGGTAGCGGTCCGGCACACCGCGGTATTATCTATTGCAACGGGCCTTGCTGACGGGAGATTGCACCCTGAATTCTCCGGTCATCGTCCAGTCTTTGTCCACTCTCCGTCCAGTCTTTGTCCACTCTTTGTCCAGTCTCTGTCCACTCTGTGTCCACTCTCTGTCCAGTCTTTGTCCAGTCATCCTGGCTGATTCATAAAAAGGTGAAAGCCTTGTCTGTAAGATGGACGTAGTAGTAATTGCCGGGATTATCCCAGATACACCTGGCCGAAGACAGGAAAATTAAAGAGCCGGGAATGGGATTTGAACCCACGACCTTCCCGCTTAGGCGGGATGCTCTACTCAGTCTACTCAGGGAAACTTGCTCTAGTAGCTGCAACAGTGGGAGATTTAAATAAGAGCCGAGAATGGGATTTGAACCCACGACCTTCCCGCTGTTGGCGGGATGCTCTACTCAGGGAAACTTACTTTCAAGGCTGCATCAGTGGAAGATCTAAACAAGAGCCGAGAATGGGATTTGAACCCACGACCTGCTGTTTACGAAACAGCTGCTCTACCGCTGAGC
>JAEZDW010000424.1 GCA_023417955.1 Bacteroidota bacterium | reverse complement strand
ACGCATAGGTTATACGCATATGCTGAAAAGTCGGACGATTCATTCCTCCCGGAATCATCTTTATCCTTCGGCTTTGATTTTCACGTACGATTTCGATGACAAGTTATACGTGAATTCATTTCCTGATGGGGTGTAAGATGCAAGTTCAATATGCGTTTTTAATTAAGCGGATTAAAAATATGGCATACCTTGTGATTGTGTAAGGGAAAGTCGTGTAGCAATGAAAAAAGCCTATCTTCTACTGGTTCTGATCTTCGTGATCTCAGCGAACATTTACGCCTATGACTCCGGAATAGCCTTGAGCACCGAGAAGGGCGTTAGTATGCAGGTTTATGTGAATGGCAAACTGTACAACAGGGAGCCAGGGAAATTCGTGCGGGTTCGTTCGACTCCCGGTGTTTTCAACATTGAGGTAAGGGTGCTGAATCCTTCCAATAAGAAGTGGTATTCGGTCAAGAAGGAAGTTCGGGCCCAAAAGGGATTCGAACTCCAGTACAAGGTCGTTTTCGTCAATTCAAAACCGGAACTTGTAGAGGTCAAGAAGTATCCGATCTATTCGCGCTACTTTCTCAATCCGAGCCTCTACAACAAGCATTCCGTGTCCTGAAGAACTATCGCTTTTGGGGCGATCGCGTGATAAGGACAACGACAGCGATGACCAACGCTATTACCATCAGCTTGCCACCGAAGGCGAAGAAAAACGGGAAGCCCCAGTTCCCATGAAAAAGGCCTCCGAAAAGCGCGCCAATGCCACCAAAGACGGCGCCAAATACGGCTCCTACAATACCAAAGGCTGCACCGATCGCGCCGACGATCAGTCCAAACAACCCTCCCAGTATGCCGATCCAAAATGGAAAGGTGATAATCAGGACTATCACAAGTAAAATCGTGGTGCCGGTTGAGTTCGACCTGGACTGCATAAGATTTGTATTAATAGTTTATAGCTCTTATGACTCAAATTTGATGCGAAATATAGAAACGTCGAATTCAGGCCATAAACGTATACTTCATCGCACCTGGTGTTGAATTTCGAACAGTTTCTGAAACCAAAACCGTACACAAAAGAAAGGACCGGTTTGCGCCGGCCCAGTTCTCAATTTAGGTTATGTATTTTTTCTAGAATGGATACTCCCCTTTTTCAATCACATAGTCGGCAATCTTGCGTCTTGCCGCCTTCAGGTTGTAGGGGTCAATCTTTGTGAACCGTTTCAATCCCATGAGCATCAGGCGAAGTTCGTCGCCCTCGGCAAATGACATTATCGCCTCACGTCCGGAGTTGGCGGCCTTCGTCATCGCGTGATGCAGGTATACGATTGCCATTTCCTTTTGGATAGCTGCGGCCTCCTCACCTTTCATACCTATGAGTTTCTCGACGCGAAGGATTACCGATTCCGCGATGTAACCTTCAATGAGCATGTCGGCCAGGTTCATCAATATCTCCTGTTCTTCGGACAGCTTCATCATAAACTTTTGAACCGCTGCTCCGGCAACCATCAGTCCGGCTTTTTTAAGGTTAGCTAAAGCCTTTTTTTCCTTTGCGAAAACACCTTCTTCATCGCTCGCGCCGAAATCTGGAATCGACATCAAGTCCTTCTGAACAGCCATAGCCGGAGTCATCAGGTCGAGCGAGCCCTTCATTGCTCTTTTCAGGAGCATGTCAATTGTCAGGAGCCTGTTGATTTCATTCGTTCCCTCAAAGATTCTGTTAATGCGCGCATCGCGGTAAGCACGATCCATCGGGCCTTCGGCGGAGAAACCCATACCACCATAGATTTGTACACCTTCGTCGACCACATAGTCGAGAACTTCAGATCCGTGTACTTTCAGGATCGCACATTCAATAGCAAACTCCTCCAACGATTTCAACCTTGCTTTTGCAGGCTCCATACCACCCGCCACAAAGGCATTATACGCATCATCAATATTCTGTCCTGCACGATAGTGCGCTGATTCTGAAGCGAATACTTTAGTAACCATTTCGGCTATCTTGTATTTGATTGCTCCGAAAGTCGCAATCGGCACGCCGAACTGCTTGCGTTCTTTCGCATAATTCGTTGCCGTCGAAATGGTTTTTTTGCTTCCGCCAAGCGCAGCGATCCCAAGCTTTATCCGACCGATATTGAGAATGTTAACTGCGATCTTGAATCCGTTTTCCCTTTCACTTAATAAGTTCTCAACAGGAACTTTGCAATCGTTGAAAAAGATCTGACGCGTGGATGAGCCCTTAATACCCATCTTCTTTTCCTCCTCATTCATCGTGACGCCGCCAAACGCTTTCTCTACGATGAACGCACTCAGGTTTTTGTCATCGTCGATCTTGGCAAATACCACGAAGATGTCAGCGAAGCCACCGTTCGTGATCCACATCTTCTGACCATTTATGAGATAATGCTTACCGTCCTGAGTAAGTGTAGCTTTCGTTTTGCCACTGTTGGCGTCTGATCCGGAGTCTGGTTCGGTAAGGCAATACGCGGCCTTCCATTCACCAGTCGCAAGTTTCGGAATATACTTCTGCTTTTGCTGTTCATTCCCGTAATACAGGATGGGAAGCGTTCCTATTCCAGTATGCGCCGATAACGCAACGGCTACACTATGGCCGGCACCAATCACCTCAGCCACGAGCATTGTAGTATTGAAATCCATTCCAAATCCGCCCAACTCTGCCGGCACTGATGTTCCAAGCAGTCCCAGCTCTCCGGCCTTGTCAAGAATCTGCGGCATCAGTTCCAGATTCTTCATGGAATCAATTTCGTCAAGTCGCGGCCAGACCTCTTTCGCGAGAAAATCCTTGCATTGCTGCTCAATCATCTTCTGCTCTTCCGTGAATTCTTCCGGTATGAAAATCTCCCGGGCTTCAGTTTCGCGGATCAGAAATTCTCCACCTTTGATTGCCTGTTTCGTTTGAACGGTACTCATATGTTCGGTTTTTTTAGTTCAACAATTCGTAAACTCCGGCAACGCCCTGACCGCCTCCAACGCATGCTGTTACCAGGCCGAACTTCTTCTTCTGGCGACGGAGTTCATTAAATATTTGAACGGACAGCCTCGCTCCCGACGATCCCAACGGATGCCCAACCGCAATAGCGCCCCCATTTGGATTAAGTTTGTTTTGATCGATGTCCAATTCCCTGACAACTGCGAGCGATTGAGCAGCAAAGGCTTCATTGAGTTCAATCACATCAATTTCGTGCAATGCCTTGCCGGCAAGTTTCAGCGCTTTGGGGACAGCAGCTACCGGACCAATGCCCATTATCGACGGGTCAACACCTGCCGCTGCATAGCTCAGCATGCGCGCGATTGGTTTTACATTGAGCTGCTTCAGCATTCTTTCCGACATCACGACTACAAAGGCAGCCCCGTCTGAAGTCTGTGACGAGTTACCTGCCGTAACTGTTCCTCCGACAGCAAACACAGGCTTGAGTTTCGACAACGCCTCTATCGTTGTGTCGGCTCGCACGCCTTCGTCTGTGTCTACAACAAACTCACGCGTTTTCTTTTTGCTGTTTTCATCGACGTAAACTTCTTTGACTGTTATTGGAACAATTTCATCCTTGAATTTTCCGTCACGTATTGCAGCGGCTGCCTTCTGGTGAGATTGTAACGAGAATGCATCCTGGTCTTCACGCGTGACGTTGAACTTCTTGGCAACGTTCTCTGCAGTGAGACCCATACTTGTATAATATTCAGGATTGTCTTTCGCGATGGTGTAGTTAAGCACCGTCTTCCAGCCCATAACCGGTACCAGTGACATCGATTCGGTACCGCCGGCTATGATCACATCTGCCTGACCTGCATGAATTCGCGCGCATGCAATCTGAATTGCTTCGAGGCCTGAGCCGCAGTAGCGGTTGATCACCATTCCGGGAACATCCATACCCAGTGCAAGCAGCGATATCATCCTGCCCATTTGCATCCCTTGTTCAGCTTCCTGCACAGCGTTCCCAACAATCAGGTCATCGACCATTTTCGATTCGAGACCAGGAACAGATTTTACGAGGTGTTTTATTACATCGGCCGCGAGATCATCCGGCCTTACAAAACGAAATCCTCCTCTTTTGGCTTTGCCAACTGCGGTTCTGTAACCTGCGACTATATATGCATTCATAGTTTGCTGCTTTTAGTTTCGTAGCGGTTTTCCACCGGTGAGAATTGATTGAATTCGTTCGAGCGTTTTCTTTTCGCCTGTAAGCGAAACGAATGCTTCTCTTTCAAGATCGAGAAGGTATTGCTCGCTAACTTCCTGAGGTGACGTAAGGTCGCCGCCACACATCACGTTGGCAATCCATTTTGCAATCTTCATATCATGGTCACTGATATAGTTGCCAACCCGCATTCCATGAATCCCAGCCATGAACAACGCCATGCCTGCACGCCCCTGGACCCTGATGTTCTTCGCGCGGACAGGCATCGTGTATCCTGCTTCGGCAAGTTCGATTACTGCGGATTTGCCGTCACGAATCTGACGGTCGCGATTCATTGAAATTCTGTCCTTGTCGCGAAGGATTCCCATCTCACGGGCTTCTTCCGCAGAAAGCGCAACTTTAGCCGTGGCGATATTCATGAAGGCATTCTGCAAGGCATTCAGTTCGACGTCTCCTTCCTGGATGGCATCACTCACGCGTTTTGTAAGCTCTTTCGTTCCACCACCGCCGGGAATCAGCCCCACGCCAACTTCGACAAGCCCGATATATGTTTCGGCTGCAGCTTGCGCAATGTCTGCATGTAATGTCATTTCGCATCCGCCGCCGAGGGTACGACCTTGCGGACACACCACCACGGGAACACCAGAGTACCGTATTCGCATGACAGAATTTTGAAATTGACGAACCATGAAGTCGATCTCGTCATACTCTTGTTCGATGGCAAACATGAATACAAGCCCGAGGTTCGCTCCCAACGAGAAGTCTGCACCCTGGTGTCCAATGACTAGTCCGCGAAAATCTTTTTCGGCGAGATCAATCGCCTTATTAAGGCCTTCGATGACAGAGCTTCCAAGCGTATAGCTTTTGCTATGCCATGAGAAATTCAAAACACCTTCACCGATGTCGGTAACTTTTGATTCCGCGTTCTTCCATACAACATTATCGCTGAGATTTTCAAGGATTATGAACGCGTCTCTGCCCGGTACTTTCTTATAGCTCTTCGATGGTATGTCGTAGTATTTGCGAACGCCGTCTTCAACTTTGTAAAACGACTTGTTTCCGGCGGCAAGCATGTCGAACACCCATTGGTTGGGTTTATATCCGGCAGCCTCCATTAGCGGTAACGTCTTTTCAATTCCTACCGCGTCCCACGTTTCGAAGGGTCCCAGTTCCCATCCAAATCCTGCGCATACCGCGTCATCAATCTTGTATAACTCGTCGGCGATTTCTGGAATGCGATTCGACACATATTTGAACAATCCAAAAAATGCGTCGCGATAAAATTCGCCGGCCTTGTCTTTGCCAGCCATTAAGACCTTGAAACGCTCCCTTAGGTTGTCAATGGTCTTTGTTGTTTCGAGCGTTGGAAATTTTACTTTCGCCTTCGGTTTATATTCGAGACTCTTAAGGTCGAGCGTCAGAATTTCAGTCTCGTTCTTTTCGTTCTTCGTTTTCTTATAAAAACCCTGTCCGGTTTTATCGCCAAGCCATTTGTTCTCCTCCATCTTGAGAACGACATCCGGTAAACGAAAGAGATCCCGGCTCTCATCATTTACAAGGCCTTTGTTCAGGTTCCCGGCAACCTTGATAAGTGTATCAAGACCAACGACGTCGGAAGTTCTGAACGTTGCAGACTTTGGACGACCGATGACTGGTCCGGTTAGTTTGTCGATCTCATCTATATTCAAATCAAGTTTTTGCATTGAGTCGACCACCTTCATGATCGCGAAAACACCAACGCGGTTGGCAATGAACGCAGGAGTGTCTTTGCATAACACCGTGGTCTTGCCAAGATGCAAGTCGCCATAGTGCATAAGAAACTGAACAACTTCCGGATCAGTATCAGGAGTCGGAATTATTTCGAGGAGTCTTAGATAACGCGGCGGGTTGAAGAAGTGTGTTCCACAGAAATGCTTCTTGAATTCATCGCTCCGGCCTTCCGCCATGAGGTGAATTGGAATTCCCGACGTGTTTGATGTGATGAGCGTTCCGGGTTTTCGATATTTTTCAACCTCGTCATAAACCTTTTTCTTGATATCAAGATTTTCTACCACCACTTCGATTACCCAATCGTATTCGCGGATGCGCGCCATATCGTCCGTGAAATTTCCGAGGCTTATGCGGGGTATGAACTTCTTGCTGAACAGCGGACCGGGATTTGATTTTATAGCCCGGTCAAATGACGTCTGTACGATTCGGTTTCTAACGGGCTTCTGCTCGAGGCTCAATCCTTTCGCTTTTTCCGCGTCGGTGAGTTCTGCCGGCGCGATGTCGAGCAGGAGAACTTCACAACCAATGTTTGCGAAGTGGCAAGCGATGGCCGAGCCCATCACTCCCGAACCCAGTACCGCTACCTTTCGAATTGTTCTGTTCATTTTAAGTTTCGTAAGAAATTTCGCTTGTTATTCTTTTTCGTAAATCTCGTTCCGCTCGATTAGCTGAACGATTGTTTGCGCCACGTCAAAAAATGTTTCCAGGTCTTTTTCGGAAACATGTTTTCGGACCACATCATTAAACCGAAGAACTTTTTCTTTTGCGTTTTCCTTGCTTTGCTTACCGCGCGTTGTAAGCCTGATTCGAACGGACCGCTTGTCAACCTTGTCGGCTTCCCGATATATGAGGCCTTTCTCTTCCATGGTCTTGAGCAGTCTTGTGAGACTTCGCGCCTCCAGCCCCATCATGGGAGCGATCTTGGTGGCGGGCGTTCCCTCTTCGGTATTGATGTTTATTAGCACAAACCCCATGGCCATGCTGGCATCCGCATCATATTTCGCCGCTTGCTGATTATACATGCGGGCTATCGCATGCCACGCCACCCTAATATGATAGTCGACGGTTTCTTCTTTCCGCATACGTTTTCGCCAAGGATAGCGAAGGTATAAAAAATTTGTTATGCATGCAGAGCATTTTAGAAAACTTTTTTGTCTTATGAATCCTGGTTAACAAAATCGCCCCGAAGTGTGCGGAACCGCTTTCGCGCCTCGGCTGCGTAAACGCTGCCCGGAAATTTGGTGAGAAAAGCCCTGTAAAGCTCCATGGCTTTGTCGTTGTTCTTCAGTTGGCGCTCATTTATCTCGGCTTCCATGAACATCGCATCGTCGGCCAGAACGTCATCAGGGTATTCGGTTTGAATTTTTGCGAGCAGCGCCAGGGCCTTATCGAATTCGCCCTGCTGTTGACGGATTTTGGCTTCCAGCCAGTACACGTCATCAAGAATGGTCTGATTACTGATCGTTTTGAGAGCATCCTTGGCGGTTTCCACACGGCCTTCTTTAAGCAGTTCAATTCGGCGAAGCGCTTCGTTTACCTGGTTCTGATAAAGAAGCAGTTCGATTTTGGCATATTCCTGTAGCCCTTCTCCCAGCGAATCATAGGCAATGTTTTCTTTGATCCGCAGGCTCAATTCAAGGGCGTCATTCGCAATCTCACGGGTGGTTGCCTCCTTCAGGATGTTGAGATGCTCCTGCGCAAGTCTGAAGTCACCTTTGTAATAGGAAAGTTTGGCATTTCTCAGCTTAGCTTCATAACCGATGGGACTTTCGCGTTGGCTTTTTTCGACCTGAGAATATAATAACGTGGATTCCCAGGGCTCACCCCTCAGTAAGTAGATATCACCGAGATCGAGTTTTGCTTTTGATTTCAGATAGAGAGATACACGTGGATTCGCAATAATTCCATTGAGAATGGAAACGGCTGTGTCTTTTTCATCCAGATATGTAGCATAAAGGACGGCCTGATTCCGGGCGGCTTCCCACGCATTTGCATTGTCTTTGAACTGGCGAATAAAATCATGGTAGTCGGCAAGCAGTCCGCGCACAGAATCCTGGTTCACCGGAAAAGTACTCTTGATTTGTGCTTCACGGGTCCTCAGCAAACCAAGGGCTGCGAGGAACCGATTCTGGGAATTTGGAAATTCGCGGATGACATAACGGTATATTTTCGATGCATTTACGAAGTCGTCATTGTCAAGCGCGACTTTCGCCACCTCCATACATTTTTCGCCGTCGCGGCTATAACGCTTGTCGTATGCCCTCGCCTGGATGAATGACGCATAGAAGCTTTTTTGTTGGAGCGTCACCCAAATCAGCAGATCGGCGTAGACTTCAACATCCGGCGACTGTTGGATTTTGTCGTACAGCAATTTTTCGAGGCTCTCCAACTCCGACGGTTTCGTGAGCATCGTCTGCATGACATTCTTCACGTATTGAATGTTGGCAGAGTTCTGGGTGACGTAGTTTAGATACTCCCGGACCATCATGTCCTGATTTCCCTGTATCCTGTAGAGCATGGCAAGGTCAAGGCAATACAAATAAGGATTTCCGAGAGCCTCCCTGCTTTCATGAAGAGCGATGACCGCATATTCAGCCAGCGACCGCGACGTGAAATATTCGGCCATAAGTTTTGTACGCTGAACATTAGTCTTCTGCTGCCCTATCTGCTCACGAAAATACCGATCGGCCTTTTGCAGCTCCCCCGCCTTAATTTGAACGAGTCCCACGTCGAGTTTGAATATGTAGTTGTCCGGGTCGCGTTTCAAATTCCTTTTGAGGTAGGTATGGGCCTCATCGTACGAGCTCATGTCGAGCAACAGGTTTAGATAATTGTTGTAGATGAGTTGATTCGTGGACTCAGCCTTGGATAATTCGCGGTATAACTCCAGCGCCTTTTTCTTCTCACCCTTGATCATGTATTCATTGGCGAGCTGTACATCCTGGAAGTCCTGTGCTGTAGAAACGGTTACACAAAAGGCAATGGCGAGAGTTATCCTTATGCTCAGCGGTATTATTGTATTTATATATATATATATATTATTACTGTTATTAGCTGTGTGGAATTGTGGATGGTTACCGCTGGTTTTCATCTGTGGGCTACTTGTTGATTTCTCTTACCGTCCAATTTCTTTGTATCCAATAAGTTAAGAATTTACTAACAATCTTTTTATGTGTTGATAGATTCAATGTGGATAATATAGCGTGTTAATGCATGTTGGTAGTTTGGAAGTCATACACATTGGAATGATGAAGAGGTTACGAACTACAAATTCATGCCACCGGATCTACCTTTTCGGGGAGTTGTGCACATCTTGTTAGAACGTTATTAACATTGGACCGAGTTCAAAATTTGCCTTAAGATTGATGAGCGGTACGCTCTTGTCGTTGGTATAAAAAATGATTTTTTCAGGTTCTCGTTTTTCATAAAAGTTTCCGGGGGTCCAGGCACCATCGCCATCTACGTCGTCGATGGCTCGAAGGAGGTAGTCGCCAGCCGGAAGGTCATTGAAGGTTACTTGTTTTTGATTAACCGCCTGACGTATGACATTATTGGATTTGTCGGTGAGTTGAATGATCCAGTTTGGTCGATCGGTATCCACGGCTGCGATAATCAGGCCGGTGTCTTCATAATAGAGTGGACGGAGTGACTGAGTAACGAGTGTAGAAGAATCGTTTTCGATACTTATGAAGGTGCCGCGTCCAAGGTAGATTGAAAGTGAAGGTTGTGGGGTTGACTTTTGGGCCTGGGCAGCTTGTTGTGGTGTAGCAGCTTCAGTCTTGAGGTGCGTCCGCGGTATTGATTTTTGGAAATCGATTGTTCGCTTCTTGTTGTCGACGGTGATTTCTTCTGGTTGGAAGGTGAGTGTTGTGATTGAGTCTAATTGTATGAAGGCACTGTCGTATGTGATTTCCTTAATTGGTTTAGTGAATGTGGCACGTGCAGTTAGTTGGGCTGTTCGGCCCAGGAGTGTTGTTTGGTTTAGCTTGACACTGAAGGATTCGGGTTTAGTTTGGCGCGGGCTGAATTTTACATAAAGGGTTGTGTCAATTGTATTGCCGATACTGTCACGTGCGAGGAATTGTATCGCTGAGCTGTCGCGTTGTGGTAGGGTGTTGTAAATCCTGATGTTCGCGTTGGCTTCTCCGAATGTGGTATATAATGTGTCACCTGTTGGAGAAAGAATTTCGTAATCATGGAGCCCTTTAGATGTTCGGATATTAAAGAACGTATTGTTTGCTCTCGCACTGGTCAGGGTAAGCGGTCTCGCGTCTAGTTTTATCGTATAGATGTTTATGTTCTCGACGCTTTGATCGAGATAGAGTGAGTCGGATCGGAAGCCGTACATTTCTGATTTGCTGTCGACAATGAGGTTTCGGTTTTTGTCATCAAACGCATAAACATAGTAGATACCGTGTTTGAGGTTTTCAATTGAGTACTGTCCCTTGTCGTTGGTTTTTGTCAGATAGACTGGCTTGTGTTTGAAGATATTGAAAGTGTCTGCCTGGTACAAGGCGACTGTTGCATCTTTTACTTCTTTGTTTTGAAACAGATCACGGACAGTGCCGGTGATTGAAAGGGAGTCGATGTAGCTGCCGGTGCTGAAGGCTATACGTAAGTTTCTTGCGGGATTTTTTTCAGTTATATCCTGAACTGCATCGCGAAAGTTGATAGAGTAGGTTGTGTTAGAATCGAGTTTGTTTTCAAGTTGAATGATAACCCGGGTCCTCTTTGCTGTGATATCGTATTTCTTTTGAATGTCAGGTGTGATGATGATTTGCTCTTTTGGATTCGCGAGGATGATATGTTCGTTGAATTCAAGAGTAATCGTTGTTGGGTTTGTATTGAGTGCTTCGTGTTTCGGCTGTGAATTAATTAGACGCGGGGGTATCGTGTCTTTAGGTCCGCCTGTAGGTGAAGTTTGTTTCGCGCAGGCGAAAATGATGGCGATGAGACCAATGGTGAGAATGAACGATGAGAACTTATGCATGCTTAAATACATATATCAAGCTGGAATATTCGCCTGTACGACTTGCCTTTCTGTTTGAGATTAAGCCGTTTTTGAAAGCACGAATCATACCTGAAAGGGTTGTGCTGCCATACTTGTATTTTTCACTCAGAAGAGAAACGTAAAATGCATCAAGTTTCATGGGAACAATATTGGTGAGTGCAAAATTATGCTTATTGAGCAGGGTTTGCATGGAGCGTTGATTGAAGTGCCAAAGGTGACGAGGAACGTCGTACGCAGCCCAATATGATTTGTACTTGTTTGATTCCCAGGAGTTTATATTGGGAACAGCCAGGTAGAGTTTACCATCTGGTGCGAGTGAGCCTTTGAGTTTGGCCAGGAGTTCGTTTAAATCGTGGACGTGTTCGATGACGTGCCAGAGGGTAACAGCATGGAATTCTGTGTTTTCTAGCGGAGCTGATGGGTGTAGATTCTGATTGCCAATTTTTTCTGCTGCAATTTTTCTTGCGTTAGCTGATGGCTCGACGCCAGTGACTTGCCAACCCTGGTTTTTGCATTCGTGTAGGAAGTCACCGGTGCCACATCCGTAGTCGAGAATATTTTGAGTTTGCGGACTGTACTTTTTCACAAGGTTGACTTTGGCCTTGAGCGTAAAATACCTTGCAATTTTATATATGAAGTCGATTAGGCTTGCGGGCTTGTCGGTGTGGGAAATGTAGTCCGGTGATTCGTAATACTTCAAAATCTCGGCTTCGTCGGGTTGTGGCGACGTTATGAGGAGATGACAGTTGGCGCATTGGCGGATACCGAAACTTTCGTTGCTCACGGTGAAGTCGGTGGCGGAGATGAAGTCTGTAAAGTTATTGCCGTCGCAGGCTGGGCAGAGCGTCACGTGTTTCATTTGCCCATGTAGACTGTTAGCACTGATATGTCTGCGGGCGAGACCCCACTTATGCGCGTCGCCTGACCCAGGGTTTCGGGACGTATTCGCTTTAACTTTTCGCGAGCTTCTGCGGAGAGCGCTTTCACGCGATCGTAGTCGAAGTCGGGCAGAATTTGGTAATGATCCAGGGCACCGATCTTTTCTGCGAGTCGTTGTTCTCTTTCAATATAGCTTTCGTATTTGATCTGAATTTCTGCTTGCTCGCATTCTTCATCGGAGTAGACCGCTAGTGCCTCGTGTATTTGGGTGTCGAGGCGCCTAAGTTCCTTGATTCCAATTTCAGGTCGTCGCAGGAGGAGGTCCCATGGGGTTTTCTCCCGAATTGTTGACGTGTTTATTTCGATGAGCTTGGAGTTGATGATTTCGGGAGTGGACTTACCTGTCCTAAGAAGTTTTGTTATCTGTTCGATATTTGCACGTTTTTTTCGGAGCGCCTGAATGCGGTCTTCGGTGGCGAGACCAATTGAATATCCGGTTTCTGTGAGGCGGAGGTCGGCGTTATCTTGTCTGAGAAGAATTCGGTATTCGGCGCGTGAAGTGAACATCCGATACGGTTCTTGAGTGCCTTTGTTAATAAGGTCATCGATGAGTACTCCGATATATGCTTCGCTTCTTTTAAGGATCAGCGGTTCGGACTGATTATTCTTGAGATGTGCATTGATCCCCGCGATCAATCCCTGGCATGCTGCTTCTTCGTAGCCTGTGGTTCCATTGATTTGGCCGGCGAAGTAGAGATTTTCTATCAGGTTTGTTTCGAGTGTCGGCTTCAGTTGCGTTGGTGGAAAGAAGTCATATTCAATGGCGTAACCGGGGCGGAACATTTTAGCATTTTCGAATCCGGGGATCTTGGTTAGTGCCTTATACTGGATGTCTTCCGGGAGGGATGTTGAGAACCCATTGACGTAGATTTCGACGGTATTCCACCCTTCAGGTTCTACGAAGATCTGGTGGCGCTCGCGTTCAGCGAAGCGGTTAATCTTGTCTTCTATAGATGGGCAGTATCGTGGTCCGAGTCCTTTGATTCTGCCCTGGAACATTGGGGATTTATCGAAGCCTTTTTGGAGTTCCTGGTGAACGGCGTCGTTGGTGTAGGTGATCCAGCAGCTTACTTGTTTTAAGGGAGGCTGAGTGTTCGTATATGAGAACTTGCCCGGGTTTTCGTCACCGGGTTGTTCTTCCATAGCCGCGTAGTTCAGAGAACGGCCATCGATACGGGGTGGGGTTCCGGTTTTCATTCTTCCGGACTCGAAACCAAGGGAAGTGAGTTGTTCGGTAATTCCGGTTGCTGCTTTCTCTGCTGTACGACCGCCGCCGAAGTTTTTTTCTCCGATATGAATCTTCCCGTTTAGGAATGTACCATTTGTAAGGACGACTGATTTGGCATGTATTTCCAGTCCAAGGGATGTCTTGACCCCGACGACCCGGTTTTCTTTTACGAGGATTTCGCGGACCATTTCTTGCCAGAAGTCGACGTTTGGTGTTTGTTCAAGGGAGAGGCGCCATTCCTGAGAGAAGAGCATTCGATCATTCTGCGTTCGTGGACTCCACATGGCAGGACCCTTGGAACGGTTTAGCATTCGGAACTGGATCATGGACTTGTCGGAGATTATTCCTGACATTCCTCCCAGCGCATCGATTTCGCGGACTATTTGGCCCTTAGCTACGCCTCCCATTGCCGGGTTGCAGGACATTTGGGCGATGGTGTTCATATTCATAGTCACCAGCAGCACCCTTGATCCCATTCGGGCTGCTGCGTGAGCAGCTTCACAGCCGGCGTGGCCGGCCCCTACCACTATTACGTCGTACTCGTTAAACATACAGATAGCTCAAAAAAGGCTAATGGAGAAAAAGTTTCAAATTCCCGAAAAAGTTTCCCACAAAATCTTTCCACAATTCCACATTGATGTTTCACGTGGAACGTGGATTACTTCGGGGTGTCTTTTGTTTCACGTGGAACAGATGGCAAAGATAGGTGACTGTCCTCTTTTTGCCGCATTGCTCGCTTTTGCGCCTGTGTTTTGTCGTTGTAACCGAGGAGGTGCAGAACACCATGGACCAAAACCCGATGGAGTTCGTTTTCGAAAGAAACGTCAAACTTTTTGGCGTTCTCTCGCACGCGTTCTATGCTGATGAAGATGTCTCCCTCGATCTCCCCTTCGTTCTCTGCGTTGTCGAAGGTTATTATGTCGGTCAGTGTAGTATGACCCAGGTATTTGATATTAAGGGAATGCAGGTGGGAATCGCTGCAGAAAATGAAGTTTAAATTGCTAAGAGTGCCCCCTTCTATTTTGATAACTTCTTTTAGCCAGGCAACGGTCTTTCGCGGTTTTGATAAAGTAAATTCAATGTCCTCGCTAAAGAAACTTATGGCGGGCATCAGGCATTCATGTAAAAGCTCAATTCTACGATCCGACCCTGATCTTTGAACTCCACTTCATCGGAAAGGTGTTTCATGAGAAAAATCCCCCGACCGCCAATCTTTTCAAGGTTTTCGGGCGCAGTTGGGTCTGGAAGGTTCTGATAATCGAAGCCGCTTCCCTCGTCCTTTATCACAAACTTGATCAGGCTGTCCTTGAGGGATAAACTGATCTGAACATTCTTGGTCTTATCACCTGCATTACCATGTTTGATCGCATTGTTCACCGCTTCAGTTACGGCTATCATGATGTTGCCGTAGATATCATCGTTTAATTCAAATCTCTCTTTTGCGTTGTCAATGAAGCTTTCGATCATCCTTATGTTTTCAATGATCGATGGAACCTGGATGCTAATGGTATTCATGTTTACCTTTTCGTGGCGTTTTAATTGCCCATTCGTTTAAAGTAGTCAGACACTTCCTTCTTATAGTAAGGATAAAGCTTCGGAGGGACTGTTTTCAGCAATTCTACTTCTTTTTCTTTAAGCCGCAAATATTCTTCAAATGCCCGGGGGATTTCTTTGTCGTACTCCTTAGCCGTCTCCCCCTTTCTCTCTTCATCCAAATCCTGTTCACGCATCGACTTCTCAGCGTCCAGCAATCTGGTTAAAATTTCCTGTTGCCGCTTTATTAACTGATCCGTGAGCTGTTTGTTCACTAAATCCATCTCCGTCTGCTCCATTTTTCCCGGTATCTGATTTCCCGGCGTCGGAGAATCACCTTGCATTTGCTCTTGCATCTGCTGTAATGCTTTTCTGATTCTCTCCTGTTCGGCAGCGAGCTCAGCCAGTTCTTCAGAAAGCTCTCGTCCCGACTTGCCGCTGTTTTTGAGCTGTTCAATACGTTGATTTAGCTGCTGCTGAAGCTGGCTGAGGTTAGGTTTCTGCCCTTTCTGATTCTTTTTGGACTTTCCCATCGACGCTTTTGCATTCGCCATCATCTCCATCATCATTTCAAAATGATCATCAAGCATCAAGGCCAGGTTATTTATCGAAGTCATCGTAGCCTGCATCTCCGTAAATGCCTGTGGTTTCCGCCGTTCCTTGTTTGCCTCAATAACCTTGTCAAGGTGGGCCTTTAGTTCGCCAACTTCTCTCGTCACAACGGGTCCAAGGAAAGGATCTCGCTTACCCAGGGAAAGCAGACTATCCTCAATCACTTTAACATCATCTTTCAGTTTGAACTGATTTTGTGCGATTGTATTGAATTTAGGGTCATTCTGAGTCAGCTCTCCAAATGATTTCATCAAATTCTCCTGGTCAAAGGACAGTTTTACCAGCCCGTGCACAATATGACGCAGACTCTCAAGATTCTCCATGTCAATTTCCATCGACATACTGCTCTGCGAGCTCTCCATTTGCTGCTTCATTTGTTTCATCTGCTGGATCGCCTTCTTCTGAGATTCCTTGGAATCAGATGGGTCGTTGTTCTCCAGCATTTCCTTGCTGTCCTGCTGTTGCTCCATAATGGATTCCTGATCTTCTTCTGATGGCAGATCAGGACTGTTGTGCAGATCTTCACTAAGCTCCTTTAATTCTTTAAGCTGTTCGCTATTTTGACGAACGTCTTCCAACAATTGCTCCTGCTGCTTCGCTAGTTCCAGGGATTCCTGTTTGGTTTGTTCCTCGCGCTCCTTTTTGCTCTGGCCCGGTGTCTTCTGTTGCTGCTTTTGTTCAAGCTGCTCTGTCTTGTTAAGAATTTCCTCCTGCTTCGCTATTTCCTTGTCAAGCTCCCTGACCATCTGGTCCATCTTGAAATCAAATTGCGCCTGCTTAAATAGTTCAAGCACACGCTCAAGCTCCTTCTCCAGATTATCAGCGTTCTGGTTCAGCTTGTTCAGAATTTTCTGAATGTCATTTACGTCCGTGTTTTCTTTCAACAATTTTTGCAGTTCGTCAAAAAGCTTCTTGGTCTCTTCGTCAAGTAGTTCATCCATCAGCTTCTGGATCTGCTCAGCCTTCTCCTTAATACGTTGATCTTGCTCGGTGAAGGTCTCCTTCTTCTGCTCGAGAAGTTTGTTTTGATCCTTCAGTTCTTTCAACATAGCATCCAGATCTTTCTTCTGTTGGAGGAGATCTTCAAGCATCTTCTTATCCTGCCAGTCGAGTGACTGTTTGCCTTTGAGCTTCTGTGCAGCTTGTTCAATTTGTTCCTGGAGCTTAGACGCTTTTCCTACGCTCTGATCAATCTTCTCCTGAGTTTGATTTTGCGATTTCGAAATATTCGTCAATAGATCTTCCTTAGTCGGGATATGAAATGAATACGTCGCAGATCGCGTTGCTTTTCTGCCATTGACGCCGTCATTGTCCCACACCTGGAGATAATACTCCAGCTGATCACCAGGCTTAAGATTGAGTGAATCTACTGCCCAGTTAAAGAAGAAGTTTTGTTCAGTCTGATTCTTTTCCACTGGGATCGGAACAGATGCATTGCTGACTGGCTTGCCATCCTGATTCTTCACATGGAAGAACAACGCAAGCTGGCTCACACCATAGTCATCGCTAACCATGCCACCAAGCAGAATCCGCTGGTAGAGAATAGAATCACGGAGGTTGTTCACAGCGATTCCCGGATACTGATCTTTGATCACTTCAATCGTATATTGAATACGCTCACGGTTCCGGCTGTTTTCATTTTCCAGAACCACTTCATACGTATCCGGCGACATCATCCTTCTTTGATATCCAAACGTTTGATTGTCAATACGTTGTGCCTCGACGTGAGCACTGTCAGCCCTGAAATCCATCCACGCCTTCTGCGTATGGGGTGCAGTCATCTTCCACGATACCTCGGTCCCTTCAGGTATCTGAAGGTTGCCGGTATTTATCAACTGGTCATTTCTGAGATTCAGGTATCGCGGGTATACCAGTCCGATCCTGAGTTGTCCGAGTTCAGGACGGTTGAAGATTTCAACTTTGTACTGTTGCGAGAAGAATCCTGCGGCCTCAATTTGAAACGCTATCGGACGTTGAAGCTTTTCAAATGTATATGCGAAATCTCCCTCGCTGTTTCGTGGCAGTTTCAAGCGCAAATCATTTGTAACCAGATATGCGTTTGCCGGGACCGATGAACCCTGAAGCGAAAAAGTAACAGTGAAGTCTTCGTTGTAGAACGCCTTGAGGGCAGTGTTTTTCAAAACGAAGCGAAACGGTGCCTCGGGAGAATATTCTCTACTGAAAAAGATAATCCGCTCAGCGCTTTGTGTGATAATACTTCTATTCACGAAAAGTATCAGCAAAACAACAGAGACAGGGATAAGCAAATACTTCAGATACTTTCGATTCTGACGGAGATCAATTACACTATCGAAACTTAGTGGTTCGAATTCACGGGTTTTCTGCAGAAGGCTTGCTGACGCCAGGCTGTTCGTCTGAAGTGGTTCCAACTGAACATAGTTTAGGAGTCGGTCGCGAACGGATGGGATATAGGTTCCGATCAGGCGCGCACTCTCTTCCTCGGATAGTCCTTTGTTGGCCACCCACCAGCCAATTGGCTCACGGAGAAACCGGACCATGCAATAACCGGCCACTACGAAGAATGTCAGGAACGTAATGAACCGCGCCCAACCGCCTAACCAAAGGTTGTACTCAAGAATCGCCGCAATGAGAAAGTATACCGTGAGAATGGACAGCGATAGAATGCTTCCTCTGAGAAACATATCCAGGTAATACTTTCTTTTGAAGGACCTGATCTTGTCGTGTATCCGTTCTGCTCCTGAGTCCATAAGAATGTCGTTCATGTTGAGGGAAACCTGAAGCCTTTATTCAACCACAACCAATTTACATCTTAAGTTATTGCTTGTCACCAAAAAATCTCTCAGCGGTTATCCAAAATACCGGATGCCCGGTATCACGATGGGTAGCCGTCGGGGCGGGCCCAGTCATACTCTTTTTCAAAATACTCAATTACGTGCCACTTAAGAAACTTCTCTTGTTCCAGCAGGTCAAAGTGTGGCAACTTCTTCACCAGTGTCCAATGGGGCCAGCCCTCGGCATCCTGTCCCTGGAGTTCGTAAAATCCGGAAAGGCTGAGAACTTTACAGATCCCGATATGCATCAGGTCCTGCTTCTCTTCTTTGCTAAAAACTTTGTTCCCTTGACCGAGTTCCTGCACACCAATCAGGAATAGTATCCCGTTCAGATCCTTGGGGCGCTTTCCGATGATCTTTCCGACGTCAGAAAGCAGTGCTGCCCATGCACGATCGAGATCGAGGTCCCGTTTATACATGACTCAGTTCCTCCCAAAATTCAAACGCCTTTCGAAGGTGGGGAACTACGATTGTCCCACCTATCAAAGTTGCGATTCCCATTGCATCCTGCACTTCGGAAGTGCTCAAACCGGCTTCTTTGCATTTTCCGAGGTGATATTTTACACAATCATCACAGCGTAATACGAGGGAGCAGGTAAGACCGATTAGCTCCTTTGTTCGGACATCCAGAGCCCCTTCCTGATATGCGTTCGTATCGAGATTGAATATCCGCTTTATAATCAGGTTGTCGGACGCCAGAATCTTTTCATTCATACGGCTCCGGTATTCATTAAAATCTTCAACGATTCCCATAGGTAAATTCAAAAAGTAAGTACCCTCAAAGATGTTACTCAATGTTAATTTATTCAACTTTCAACGGGAATTCATAGATTAGGGTAAAGTTGTGTTTAAAAAACTCCGTTATGTTAGCTTCGTGTTCACGCCTGCTGCGGGACTTCAACTCGCTGTTCTATCCCAATTGTTGCCCCGGATGCGGGCGAGCTCTTCTGAAAGGAGAGAAGGTTATCTGCTCCGCTTGTCTTGTGTCAATGCCACAAACTGATTTCCATCTTCACGAATGGAATCAGTTAGCGCGGCGTTTGTACGGACGCTTCCCGGTTTCTAATGCACTCGCGTTCCTGAAGTTTACAAAGAATGGCAGAATTCAGCACCTGCTTCATAGTCTCAAGTACAGGAATCAGCCTGAGATCGGTTTGGCATTGGGAACACTTTATGGAGGAAAGCTTGCCGAGGCAGGGTTCAAAGGGAGGTTCGATGTGATCATACCCGTACCATTACACCCTACGAGGTTGAGGAAGCGAGGGTATAATCAGAGCCAGAAATTTGCTGAAGGGCTTTCATCAATCCTCGAGGTTCCGGTTGATAACAATGCACTTTACCGTCGGCTGAAGACGAGTACACAAACGCGAAAGAGCAAACTTGAGCGCTGGGAAAATGTTTCTGACGTTTTCGGTTTTCGCACAGATGCGCCCGCGCCCCATCGCCATGTTTTGCTTGCAGACGACGTGATCACTACGGGTGCAACGGTTGAGGCATGCGCAACAACCTTGCTTCAACACGTACCGTGTCAGGTGAGTGTTGTCTGTATCGCTGTGGCATAAAAAAAGCCCCGGTCAAACCGGAGCTTCTTTATAATGAGTTTTGAATCTTAGTAGTTCGAACCCGCACGAATCATCGCGCAGCGGAAACCAACTGTTGCTGTTGCTGAATCCTCGTCGAGGTAGCGTCTTGTTCCTGGCGACATCCAATATGCAACGTCCTTCCATGACCCGCCTTTATAAACGCGAGTTCTGTCAGAAATAAGTGACGTAAAGGTTGCCGGGTTCTTCTGCTCGTTATTGTATCCCACGCTGGGATCCAGGAAGCCATCGCGACGGATCGGGTTCAGGTCATCAAAGTCCTGATATGAAGTCGGGCGGTAGATATCTTGTACCCACTCACTCACGTTTCCGGCCATATTGTACAGACCATAGTCGTTGGGAGGGAATTCATAAATATAGGAAGTGATCAGTGCGCCGTCATTCAGGCGGCCTGCAATACCTGCGTAGTCACCGCGGCCGCGCTTGAAGTTTGCAAGCATGAAGCCCATTTGTTTTCCATAAGGGTTACGAACAGCGTGACCATCCCAAGGGTATATTCTCTGGTGGGTTTGCATTTCCTCGAGCCACTGTGTACCGATCAAAGCTTGAGCTGCATATTCCCATTCTGCTTCAGTAGGAAGACGGTAAGCCGGAACAACAATACCACTTTCAAGAGGAATGCGTCCATCGCTCTCTGCATATTCTTCGCCAGCTTTTTCAGCGAGCTTGATGTTTACAGCACGGGTTCTCCAGACTGCATACTTAGAGGCCTGAGACCAGCTCACACCGACAACCGGGAAATAACGGAAGCCGGGATAGCGCAGGTAGTGTTCAACATAAGGATCGTTAAACGCGAGTTTGCCCACCCACACAAGTGTATCGGGAAGCGCAGCCTGGTAAGCATCCTGTGACGAATCTTTAGCCAGGTAGTGGAGATATTCAAGCCAGTGAATGTTGGCGATTTCGGTTTCGTCCATATAAAATGAGGCAACCGATACCGTGCGTTCAATGTTATCACGGGAAGACATAACATCCTCTTCATATGATCCCATTACGGCACGACCACCCTCGATGAACACCATATTAGGTGCTTCGGGTTGTCCTTCGTAAGGCTTTACCATAAAACCGCCCTGATCCTCATCGTTGAAGGCCAGTCCGGTAGCCGTACTTACTTGCCCTGGGTTAGACGCGGTAGGTTTACCTCCTCTGCCGCCAAAAAGTGAACAGGCGGACAGGGCAACTGATCCACCTACAACGTACAAGAGAACCCTAAAAGAATAC
>JAEZDW010000383.1 GCA_023417955.1 Bacteroidota bacterium | reverse complement strand
AGGGTTATTCCAGGGTATATCCAGGGATAATCCAGGGATAATCCAGGTACAGCCCCCCAAAGGTGGATTAACCCTGGATCAACCCATGCTGAACCCTGTGCAGAACCCGAATTGGACCCGACGTTATGTCGACGAAACACAGGAGTTACTACGGTTGATGAGATTGTTTTTGTTTCGAGAGGTCTTCTTTGAGACTGATGGCGATATTTTGCCAAACGGGAAGATTCAGTATTTTTAGTGAATGAAAACGGATAAGATGGTCATTCATTCCTCATTTCAGGACTTCCTGCTGTTCCTGTACGTTCACGTCGCCCACAGTGACGATACGTATGATCCGGCCGAATTCGCCACGATAAAGGATCAAATGAAAAAGATCTTCCCGGATGGAACAGACATGGAAAAGAAGCTGTACCAAACAATCCGCGAGTATAATGCGTTTGATCGCGCAAAACTCCCGCAGTTGCTTCGCGATTCATTTGCGCATTTCCATCCCGATGGTGATACAACGCGCTCACGCCTTCACGCCGACGTCCAGGCAATAGTCATGGCCGACGGAAAGGTGACAGCTGCAGAACGCGATGCGATGGACGGAATTATGAAACTGCTTGAATACGTAGTATGAAGAAGGTCACGGCATCTATCCTTACGATGCTCATGCTCAGCGTGATCTTTGTGAAGAAACAACGAAGTCACGAATATCACGAGTACTTTGCCGAGGCTGAAAGCCGTCTAAATGTCGTCGCCCCGCCGCTGGTACTTGCCACGTCGCTACATGATTCGATTCCCGCTCCCCTGCTTTCTGAAGCCGGATTACCAGATGCAGAAGGGATTAAGCTTAAGTTTCACAACGGAAATTTTGCGAGTCACTTTCGTTACAACGCACCTGCTGAGCGCGTTCTGCGCGGCCTTGCATTGATACCGGTTCCTTTTACCGACGCGACTGCCGACACGACATACCGAAAAATGCCATTGCCTGAACTGAACACGTTCGCTGCCAGACTTTCTGACTTTGAGAAAGAACAGTTTCCGGATTTTGTTCAAGCCGCGTCAACCGAAGCTGACGCCTTCGAATGCATCAAGCCTCCATTCCGCCACATCGTGATTATAAATCGCACGGATAATAGTGTCCTGCATAGGGTTGAATACGCGGGCTAGTGTGAAAGTCTTGATTTAGTAAATCTGTTCGCGACGTCAGATTCGTCCCCAATCTTAAGACGTCTTGCCATCCGAAACTAATTCAGAGGCGATTTTGATGCGACGCCACGATAATTTTGGGCTTCCACCACCAGAAATCGAAAAATCAAAACGATCCCAATTCAGTGGCAGCCACATTCCCTGGCAGAACCTGCATTCCGCAAACTACTTCTTCATCGCAGTCCTGAAAAGATACGCAACCATTGCAAAGAAGAAGATCGCTCCAAGCAACTGGTACCCGCCTTCTCCGATGACGCCAGCGATCGCATGCTCGGCGCTTATCTTCTGCAGGAACTTGAAGACATTATCGTTTACCGAAAGCAGTGCAACCAATACACCTGCCAGCGCACCACCGGCAATCAAACCAGTTGCGAACAGACTTCCCTTTCCGAGGTCATCATCTGCAGGAGTCTCGTTTTTACGCTGGGCTCTCCAGTCAACGATACCTTTTGTGGCACCACCGATGAAGATCGGAAGCGTTGTAGACAGCGGAAGGTACAATCCGATTGAGAATGCGAGTGCCTTGATACCACACAGTTCCATCGTTACGGCAATGAATACACCTACTATTACAAACTGCCAGTCGAGGTTAAAAGAAAGAATGCCTTTTGCCAGCGTTGCCATAAGTGTTGCCTGGGGAGCAGAGAATCTATCGGAGCCAATGGCGTGCTGGATACCCTGAGCCTGCATTTCCAGTGTAGGTGTGTCGAGAACTTTCACCACATAGCCGATTGCAATCGATGAAACGATAGCTCCTATAAAGAGTGCGAGCTGTTGATAACGCGGCGTCGCTCCCACGAGGAAGCCACTTTTCAAATCCTGGGAAGTAGCGCCTGCGTTGGCTGCGGCGATGCATATCATCCCTCCGACCACGAGCGCCAGCGGTTCAAACACTTTTCCGTTCCATCCCACGGAAGTGAAAATCAAACACGTTCCCATCAGCGTCGCTATAGTCATCCCGGAAATCGGACTGTTACTTGAACCAACAAGTCCCACGATACGGCTTGCGACTGTTACGAAAAAGAAACCAAATATGATAATTAGTACACCGATGAGAAGCTTCTGCAGGATACTGTCCCCAGGCATGATGCTGCTGGGAAGAATCGCGATGATTCCAATAAGGATAAGGCTCCCTACGATGACGACTTTGAAAGACAGGTCGCGTTCCGTACGAAGCACGCCGCCTTCGCTGGTCTCTTTCAGCGAAGCGATGCTTTCGCGGAACGAGCTTATGATAGTCGGAATGGTTTTCATCAGCGTGATGAAACCTCCAGCAGCAACAGCACCAGCCCCAATCTGACGGATGTACGCGCGATAAATTGCAGCCGAATAATTACCGAACGTATGTGTCTCCGGATCCCAAGCGCCCGGTCCGCCTGCGGTAGCAGCGTCGGTGTGATAGCCAAGCTTGACCAATTGATCGATGATTACATCGCCAGGAACGAGTGTAGCGAGCAATGGAATCACCGCCCACCATGCGAGCACGGAACCTGCGACGAGTACACCTGCGATCTGCGGACCAATAATGTATCCAACACCAAGATACTCTGGCGTGATCTCTCCATTTACAGTGGCAGAAGGCCAGAACTTGTTGGTCTTCGCCGTCACCCATGCAGGAACTTCTGCAATGACGTGGAGTACCTTTTGCAAAATTGCATATCCAAGTGCAACGCCCATACCCAGGAAAGCAGTCTGCGCGAATTCGCCGCCCTTTTCTCCGGCCTGTAGCACAGACGCACAGGCCGTTCCTTCCGGATATGGCAGCGTGCCATGTTCTTTTACGATCAGTGACCTGCGAAGCGGGATCATCATCAGTGTACCCAGCATACCACCAAAGGCTGCGAGGATCAGAATAGTGAGGTAACTGAAGTATTCATCGCCAACACTCTTGCCATCTGCACCCGGTGAAAGAAAGAGAAAGCCCGGCAGTGTGAACACCACACCTGCGGCTATCGACTCTCCCGCAGAACCAGCAGTCTGGATTATGTTGTTTTCCAGGATGGTAGTCTTCAGAAACTTTCGTCCGAGCGTGATGGCGATTACAGCAATAGGTATTGATGCCGAGACTGTTAATCCGGCCTTCAACGCCAGGTATACTGTTGACGAACCGAAAAGGATTCCAAACAGGGATCCGAATACCACCGATTTCCAGGTAAACTCTGCAATGTTTTGCTCAGGTGCTACATACGGTCGGAACGTGCGTTTCTCTTCCATGATAAGGTATGCTTAGTGAATGTTGCCCATCAGTTTTCGGATAGGCTTGTTCAGGATTAACACGATTATGGCAGCGCCCAACGTGATTTTCGCTACGAGGCCAAACAGGTTGGCCAGCATCGAAGGGTCTGCTGCGATGGCTTCTTTGTCGAACTGTCCGGCAAATAATCCGGCCACGAGGTTTCCAAATGCAAGTGCTGTAAAATAAATCCCCATCATCTGTCCGACGAGTCTTGGCGGCGTGAGTTTGGTCACAGCACTCAAGCCAATGGGGTACAAACAAATCTCTCCGAACGTGTGGAACATGTAAGTGAATATCAGCCACGTTGGAAGGGGCTTTGCTCCTCCTGCAACTACCGCTGACGCTCCCACCATCAGGAAGAAGCCGGTGCTCATGAAGAGGAGTCCAAGCGAAAGCTTTACAGGCGTTGAAGGATTAAGGTTTCGTTTCGAGAGCCAAACCCAGAGCCAGGCAAATATCGGAGCGAAGATCAGAACAAAACCAGCTGTAACCGATTGGAACCAGCTTGCGGGTATTTCAAAAGTTCCAATCATCAAATCAGTATAACGGTCGGCAAACAGATTCAGGGAAGAACCAGCTTGCTCATATGCCGCGTAAAATACCGTGGTAGCAACGAAGAAGATCGCTATGGCAGTTATCTTCTTCCTTTCTTCCTTGTTCAGATTCTCGAACAGGAGGATGTAAGTGATATACAAAGAGACTGCTGTAAGAATCACATATCCTGATGCCTGCGCAAATGCTACCGGGTCAATTGTAATGACTCTCGTAACCAATAGCCCGATAAAGACTGCCAGCGCCAGGCAGATGACGATAACCGAAAGCCGCACGCGCTGATAGGCACGCTCCTGTTCGGGCGTGTCTCTGCGGGGAGGCAACCCTGCATCACCGAGGTGTTTTTCTGTGAGCTTGTACTGAATAACACCAAGTGCCATCCCGATGCCAGCTACTCCGAATCCATAGTGCCAGTTGATCGCCTGGCCAAGATAGCCGGTTATAAACGGAGCTATGGTTGCACCGACGTTGATACCCAGGTAAAAGATCGAGAAGCCGGCGTCGCGTCTTGCCTGGTCATCATTTGAATAAAGTGTACCAACGAGGCTGCTGATGTTTGGCTTTAATAGCCCCGTTCCGACTACGATGAAGAACAGTCCGAGGAAAAATGTCTCGTGGGAAGGAAAGGCCATACAGAAGTGGCCCAGGGTAATGAGACATCCCCCATAAAATACAGACTTCTTAAGTCCGAGCAGTCTGTCTGCAATCCAGCCTCCGGGCAGTGATAGCAGATATACTAACATCGTATAGATTCCGTAGATGGCTCCTGTTGTTCTTTCATCAAGCTCAAGTCCGCCCTTCTCAGCGGAAGCTACCATAAAGAGGAAAAGGAGCGCTCGCATGCCATAGTAGCTGAAGCGTTCCCACATTTCGGTGAAGAAAAGCGTCGCCAGGCCTCGGGGATGCCCAAAGAAGGATTTAGGTGTGCTCATGCGGTAATACTCAAAGAACGGCAGGAAATGGATTGGTAATTCCGGCAGACTGACATGATACGCCGTCCTACCACAATGGAGGGAGAGTTATTTGCCTTCATTAGGATGTTTAGGTTTTTCAACGCTAACAGGCGTTGAGGCGCCCTAAAATAGGGTTTTATATTCCGTTTTCGCAAGCCCTTTCCGTAACGAGCAGCCTTACAGTTCATTACCTTAACAGCCGTTAGGACAACGCAAAAAAATCTTCTGTTTATTCCGCATCAGGCAAATTTTATAAACCCGTCCCGTCCTCATCCAAAATTCTATTTTCCACATTCCGGAATATTAAAATATTGCTCTGCAATCGTTTGAAACGATATGAAAACGGGTATATTTGCCCAACTCATTAACCCAAACTGTATGCAGGAAATTGGTAAAAAACCGTCCGGCGGGACGGTTATTGATATTGGTATTACTGAAGGAAAAGCTCACTGGAACCTCGACCCCCAGGAGCTCATTGAAATTGCCCTCAGCGCAGGTCAGGCTAAACAAACCTCATCCGGCGCCATCGCCATCGACACCGGTGAATTCACCGGACGTTCCCCAAAGGATAAGTTTACCGTAAAAGATAACCTCACCGCTAATACGGTATGGTGGAGCAACTTTAATATCCCATTCGACTCCGACAAATTCGAGAAGCTCTACCGTAAGATGCTCGCCTACCTCAATGGCAAGGAGTTCTTCGTACGGGATGCATATGCATGCGCCGACTCCAGATACCGACTAAACCTTCGCGTCATTAATGAACACGCATGGGCAAATCTCTTTGTGTATAATATGTTCCTCCGCCCTTCTGCTGAAGAGTTGGAGAACTTCTCTCCCGAATGGTTGCTCATCAACGCACCCGGCTTTAAGGCGGATCCTAAAGAAGACGGCACCCGCCAGCATAATTTTTCGATCATAGACTTCACCAGAAAGATCATTCTTGTCGGTGGCAGTGCGTACACCGGTGAAATCAAGAAAGGTGTCTTCACCGTTCTCAACTTTACACTGCCGCATTTTCACAACGTATTTCCCATGCATTGCTCGGCGAACATGGGAGAGAATGGCGACACTGCTATCTTCTTCGGTTTGTCAGGCACAGGAAAGACAACGCTGTCTACCGACCCATCAAGGAAGCTCATTGGTGATGATGAACACGGATGGACTCCTGACAACATCGTCTTTAACTTCGAAGGCGGATGTTATGCAAAGACCATCGACCTTTCCGCGGAGAAGGAGCCCGATATCTTTAATGCGATCAGAAAGGGCGCGCTTCTCGAGAACGTGGGATTCCGCGAAGGTACAAACGAAGTAAACTTTACGGATGCATCACGCACCGAGAATACAAGGGTGAGCTACCCGATCGACCACATCAACAATATTGCACGGCCATCCATGGGCCGCAGTCCTAAACACATCTTCTTCCTCACATGCGATGCGTATGGCGTGCTGCCGCCAATCGCGCGACTCAACCCGGGTCAGGCTGCTTTTCACTTTATCTCCGGATATACAGCCAAGGTAGCCGGAACTGAAACAGGTATCACAGAACCGACGATGACTTTCTCAACGTGCTTTGGCGCACCATTCATGCCATTGCACCCGACTGTGTATGCGGAGATGCTCAGCTCGCGTATGAAATCAGCGGATGTTTGCGTTTGGCTTGTTAACACGGGCTGGACCGGTGGGCCTTACGGTACCGGCACACGCATAAGTCTCAAGTACACCAGGTCTTTGATTTCTGCAGCTATCAGCGGCGAACTTCTGGAAGTTGAATACGATTACCACGATGTGTTTGGTATTGCATTCCCGCTGTTTTGCTCTGCAGTTCCGGGTACGATATTGAATCCGAAGATATCGTGGAACAACGACGAAGCGTATGATCAAAAAGCTAACTACCTCGCCGAGGCGTTTCTGCGGAATTTTGAAAAATTCGCCGATAAGGCCAGCGAAGAAGTCCTTGCAGGAGCACCCAGGCTCAAGACCCACGCATAGAATGTAAATGTTCGTCTATTCGTTTGGTTTACTTTTTAGCCCGTCCGGCCCGACGGGCTTTTTTATTCCCTGGGGATTTCGATAACTTCTCTCAAAAATTTCGCGGTTATTTTTTACCTCGGCGTCCCGCCGTCGTATCATGACCGATAAACGAATGACACCTCCTCCACTTAGCGACGCAATTATCGAACAGGCGCAGTCCGGTGACACACAGGCTTTCCGCAACGTGGTCGAGCATTATCAGGGATTCGTGTATTCTGTTGCATTCCGGTTTCTTCAGGAACGTGACGATGCCCGTGATATCACACAGGACATTCTTATCAAATTGTGGAAAAACTTAAGTACGTATCAAAAGGAAGTCCGGCTCTCAACCTGGTTGTACAAAATAATAACAAACCAGTGTCTCGATCACATCAAAGCCCGGCAACGTCGGCGAACAGATCGAATGACTGAAATCGATTCGAGTCACGAGATCGCCTCACCCGACAGTGTCGACGACGCAATTGAACGGAATGAGTTCCGCAATTTGATCCGACTGGCATCTGAGAAGCTGACGCCGCGGCAACGCGCCGTGTTTGTGCTACGCGATTTGGAAGATCTCTCAGTCGCGGAAGTGTCCGGAATTCTAGGTTTAAGTGCAGATGTCATTAAGAGCAATCTCTATCACGCGCGGCTGAATGTTGCCGCTACGCTAAAACCATTTGTAGAACAAGGAAAATATTTCGAATCATGAACTGCGAGGAAAGCAGAAAACTGGTGTATCTCTTTCACGAAATCGATGATAATGATCGGAGACGCCTGGCTACGCACTGCAGCACCTGTCATGCGTGCAGCGCATTACTTGTCGAGATGCAGGCACAACGGGAGCAAGTTCAAAACGTGTTTGCTGACGTGACGCTGGAGTATCCTGCCGTACTTACCGCTTCCGTAATGCGGGAAATTGAGGCCAATCAGAAGAAGAAAGCGATATTCCGCATTGCATTCTTCACAGGGCGGATAAGGCACGCATTTGCTGCCCTCTCTTTATTGATGGTTGTGTTTTTTGCTTACGAAAGCACGATGTATAGCAACAGGCCTACTTCTTCAGCAACAGTGGCTGCAGTCGCACGAGATGAAACCGTTGTATTGAACTCGACAGCCATCATGAAAAGAGTCGCAACGTCAGTAGACGAAGCGCCTGCAATAAGATGCTGGAGAGACTGCCGGTCTGACCTGTTCCCCAGCGAGTGCACAACATGTATTGAAAAACTAAGCAAACGATCCTTATGAAAATTTCTCGCTTCATTTCGATGATATCATTGGGCCTGACCGCTCTGGGACTCACGTCATGTGAACAAAATGCCACCATAGAAACAATAGTAAGTTCCGACGGCTCTATCACGCGGAAAATTGTATTAAAGGATGCGGACTCCGCATCTGCGCACAAAAATGTATTCGGAATCAACGAAAACAGCGGTTGGACTGTGGAGTCTAACCAATCCGCTGAAAAATCGAATAAAAAAGAAATCACCTTTTCGAAATCATTTCAATCCATCGACGACGCGAACGCTGAAATGAATACGGCTGATGAAAAAACGTTTCATATTCGATCTGATATAGAGAAAAAGTTCCGGTGGTTCTATACGTATTATCGCTATTCAGATACATACGGATCTTTGAACAGAATGAAGTATGCACGTCAGGAAGATTATTTCACACCGGAGGATTTCGCATTCATCAGTCGCCTTCCGGCGGAAGGAAAGCCGATGAGCAAGGCTGACAGCTTTTTTCTTGAGAAACTTGGCGATCGCATCTATGACGACTTCGCCGCCCGCGGTTTTTACGAAGAATCGTTTGAAGCAATGTTGAAAGCACTTGAAGCAACAGATGTTGCACCTGCATGGCGTGACAGCGTAAAGGCGAGAAAGGAAACTTACTTCAGAGAATTAATCGCTGAAGAACCCGACAACTTCGATGATTACGCTCCATTGTTTCACAAAATCAAAGGCTTCCCTGGCGACAACAGTGCAATAAAAGAGGCGTATCAGGAATTAATCAAAGACTTCGAGGGCCGTAGCAACTTCATGACGACTGCTGTGAACATGAAGCTTGTTCACGTAATTGAATTGCCTGGGGCAGTTCTGACAACAAATGCCGACAGCGTACACAACAACCGTGCATACTGGGCGCCACCTGCACTGCGCTATATGCTCAGCGATTATACGATGTATGCTGAAAGCCGTTCACTGAACACATGGACAGTCGTGTTGTCTGCTGTTATTGTTATTGCAACAATTGCGCTTTACATGGTTCGACGAAAATAGTGGCAAGCGCATTTGAAGAAATTTATCTCCGCATATCCACATTCACGCGCGGAGCGGACCACTTAAAGGAAAATACGTCCATTAGTCGTCAGCTTATTTCTGGCACAAAATTTCTATAACCAAGTTTGTTAATTACTGGAAATACGTTTATCAAAACTTACGAACCCTATTATGAAGAAGATTTTGCTAACACTCGCCTGCGCGGTAGGAATGCTCACAGTGAATGCGCAGGTTGAATCCTCGGATGCCGTTATTACTGACTCGGCTTCAGCCAGAGAAGCAGCAGGAACAGATGCGGCAGGCGACACAACCAAGATTACAGACGAAGAACTGCGCAAATACGCCATCGTAATGGATTCAGTCAATTCGATGAAGAAGGCGCTCCTCACCAAAATGTCTGATATGGTGAAGAATCAGGAAGGCATGACGAATGCCCGCTATAACGACCTTAACAAGGCCATTAAGGATGAAGCGAAGCTGAAAGAACTGAAAGCTACTGAAGAAGAAATTGCATTTATCAATTCAGTAACTGAGGTCAAGAACAAAGGTGCTGCTGATATCAGTGAAACTTTCCAGACCCTTGCAAAAGACTACATCGGTGTGGAAACATACAACGAAGTGAAGAATGCTCTCGCAAGCGACACTAGTCTTAAAGCGCGCTACGAAGCAATTCTTGATGAAGTAGAAGGCGAAGAATCGGCCAGCTCCAAGTAATTGATCCCTTAAATAACAGCAGAAAGCCCCTCGCCCGAGGGGCTTTTTTTGTTCAAATCTTACACATATTTTCCGCAATCACCTAAAAATCATATCATTGCGGTTTATTTGATTCATTAGATGCAAAAATTCCTGCGGATCGCGTTAGTTGTATTCATTGCCGCATTTCAATCAGGTACACTTCTGGGACAGGGAAACCTGCTCGTTAAACTCAATCCTGCCGGTGATTTGTTCCGTGAGTTGGTTGCTGACGACTCTACCTGGATGCAAGCGCCATTTACAGCAGATGAAATGCTGCCTGAATGGAAAAGCTGGCAGGTAGTTGAGAATTTTACCTACGGCAAAGATCGTGGTACACTGACCATGATCGCTGATCTTAATGCACTTCATCCCTACTTCAGAGATAAAGTGGCCGAGCTGATTCGGGTCTGCAAATCAAAAGGAATTGAACTTGCCATCGTTGAGACTTTTCGAACTCACGCCAAACAAAATGAGTACAAAGGAATGGGAAGGAATTACACCAATTCCGGCGGCGGAAAATCAAAACATCAATATGGTTTGGCTGTTGATGTCGTGCCAATTGTAAATGGAAAGGCTGTTTGGGATAATGTGGTTCTATGGAGAAGAGTTGGTGTCGTTGGGGAGCGCCTTGGTCTTCGCTGGGGCGGACGTTGGAAACATCCATATGATCCCGGACACTTCGAATGGACCGGTGGTCTGGCATCTGTTCACCTTGCCGCAGGTATGTTGCCACGTGTCCCGGCCGACAAATATCCATGTCTGGAAGAAGACATAGTCACGCTTAGGGAATACTGGAAAGAATGGGAAACCCTCCAGTCGGCGACAACCCGTAAATAACTACTCCTTTAAAATCCGCATCTCTACGCGCCGATTCATGGCTCTTGCTTCCGGCGTCATCTCGTTTCGCAGTGGTTGCGTTCCGCCAAAAGCTTTCGTCTGAATGCGGCGCTTGGCGATACCCTTGTCAACGAGGTATTTCTTTACAGCTTCCACCCTGCTTTCCGACAACTGCATATTCATCTTCGGATTGCCGACATTGTCCGTGTGGCCCTCGAGTTGTATCTCGATGACGGGATTTTCTTTGAGCATTTGTACAACTTCATCAAGTTCCTTGTATGAACCTGGATCTATGACTGATTTCCCCTGGGCGAAGATCAGGTGATCAAGAACCATCGTCTCTCCTTTTGGCGTAAGTGCGATGTCGCGTACTACCTTACCGTTGGCATCGATGTCTTTAGGATCGACGATAGCTGTTCGTGGGTTATAACCTTCGGCGGTTGCTGTGATCTGATAGCGTGCAGTTCCGAATATCGGAAAAGTAAATGTGCTGTCGCTGAATCTTCCGAAGATACTTCCCGTCGGGATACTGCTGTAGCGGATATTGGCCTTAATCCCCTTTCCTGTACGCGAATCGGTTACCCTTCCTGTCGCATGTATTTCATTCTGGCAGAACGCTACGGTCGCACATACGAACAGAAGCACGGTCAAGAAAGTTTTTTGCATCTATATTACTGTTTGTACCCAAAATTAGTCAACGCCATCAATCATTCAAGGGTGGTTCTTTCAACTGCGGAAAACTCCGCTGATATTACTAACACATTTATGGATCGACATTTGATATATTAGCAGCGAGAACATAGTTATGAAACGAATTGCGATCACGCTCACGCTGATATTATCACTGTACATCACAGCCTCAGCTCAGGGCTTTACGCCGCCATCCGAAGGCAAGGCGGTTGTGCACTTTACACGCGTAACATCGTTCGGGGCACTGATTGGATTCGATTATTTCGATGGCGACCGGTTTATCGGCGCCTTTGCCGGCAAGAAGTATATGCGGTACGAATGCGAACCCGGTGATCATCTTTTCTGGGCATCGTCGGAAAACAAGGCTTTTATGACTGCCTCGCTTGAGGCGGGAAAAAGTTATGTTGTGATAGTCGATGTAGTTATGGGTGTTGGCATTGCGCGCGTCGGTCTCGCACCCATTGGCCCCGGCGACAAGTTACTCCTCCGTGCAAGATCGTTGATCCAAAAGAAAGCTCCGGTTACAATCACACCTGAGCGAATAGCCTCGGAGAATCGGCGCCTGGCGTCATTCATTCGCGAGAAGCTGGACCGCTATGAAAGCGCGTGGAAAAACGAATTGGAGGTAAGGCATCTGTCAGCAGACATGGCTGTTAAGGGCAACGAGCTAAACCTTCCTGAAATCACACATTAACGTATGCCGTACGATGATGAGAAATGCCCAGATTTCGATGAGATTAACGGTTATCCTCGCGTTGTTGATCAGTTTTTCAGCTGCTGCTCAAGCACAGGGATTCAAACCACCTGAAAAAGGTAAGTCCGTTGTATACTTTGCTCGCATCAATAAGTTTCAGGCTGTCACACAATTCTTACTGTTTCATGGCGATCAGTTCGTAGCAGATTTTCCCGGGCAGAGTTATGTGCGATACGTATGCGATCCGGGGGAACAACTCTTTTGGGTTTCGGCAGAGAACCGAGACTTCATTTTGACGGAACTCCTGCCTGATAAATCCTACCTTGTGCTTGTCGATGCAAAGGCAGGACAACAAATGGCGCGCGTCGAACTGGTTCCGATGATCACCAGACACAAAGACTTCCACATCGCAAAATGGGCTATAACGCATAAGGCGCCCGTGGAAGAGTCGCCGCAGACGGTCGAGGCAGAAACCCGGAGGATGGCGCCATTCATCGCACGGTGCCTGGCAGAATATGATCAACTGCCAGAGGACGAGAAAGAGGCCAAATTCATGTCAGCAGACATGTCGCTGCCAGTCGAAGAATTCTGATACACGCGCCCGGAAAACGGCGGTGTAGCTTCCTAATCAAATATCGAACTCGACCGTATCCCCCGCACTGAACGACTTGCTGCCATTTCCGGAAGAGCTATCAGTTTCTGGACGGTCTACTTTTTCTTCGTTCGCTTTGTCACTTTCTTTTTTTTCGGGCTGCTCCCGGTTTTGACTTTCCTGACTTTTTGGGAGCGCTCCGAAGAGGCTTTGTTGTTCGACTTTGACTTTTGGCTTTGCTTGCTGACTTTGCTGGCTTTGCGCTTTTGGTTTTGGCGCCCCCCCGAAGAGTTCGACCTGACCGTCGTCCGCGACTGTTGTCGGGGGCTGGAACTTCTCTTCGTCGACATTTTTTTTTGGCGACTGAACATCTTCCTCTGTGTCAGTCACCTCTTCTTCGGGCTCGTCTTCGGCGGCAGGTTCTTCATCCTGCACCAGCGCCACCTTCGCAACGCGATGTTCCGACAACCGGTTACCGATAGCTTTCCAGCCTTTTACTTCAACAATTTCTTCGAGGTTGATAACCTCTTTCTTTTTCGCTTTGTCTTTTCCTTTGACAACTTCAACCTCTACTTCAGGGCTCTCACTTGTCGTCACAACAGCAAGTCGTGATCCGATCGCTTCGGAAATAAATCCGAATTCCTTGTCAATGGTTGAAGTTTCAATAAGGAAACGTTTTACGATGTGTTGTTTGCTCTCGCCATCGACATAGACTGCCGACACAACTCTCTTCGGATTGAATTTCTCAACCAGAACAGTTTTTTCCGGATCATACCGGTTTGACAGATCGTAATTGGTGATCTTATACGACCCGTTTCGCATGAATGCGATGATCTGATCGTCACCATCGAACTTGCCTAGTTTCTTACCACGACCATCGCGGTTGAGTCTGCCCGCGGCGTCGTCGTACCAGAGGTCGAGTTTGCTCAACGTCGAACCACCAGCCTTCAAAAAATCTACCCGGCGAATCGGGTACTTCGTGATTATGTTTCCTTTCGCACCACGGCCCTTGACTTCCAGTTCAGCGAAATCGTATTCGAAGACCTTCTTACGTGCTGTGCTCGACTGCGAGAGTTTGACTTCAACAGTTTCTGCCTCACCATTGGGGTTTCCGCTGACGTAGAAGATTCTTGAATTCGGCGTTCCCTGCGTGAGATCGTATTCCTTGTCGCGGATTGCGCCAGGCAAGTTAAATCGCTTGGCAAAACCCTTTCCGCTTTTCGGATCGTTGTAAATGACGTTGTACACCATTCGATCGTCACCTTTCTTCCAAACACCGGCATAAAGGATATCCTTGCCCATGAACGCTTTCTCCTTCACGCGCGAGATCAGCATCTTGCCATCTTTCCGTATGACGATAACGTCGTCGAGTTCGGAGCAGTCGCAAATGTAGTCGTCGCGTTTCAGACCATAACCAACAAAACCGTCGGTGCGGTTTACATATAGCTTCTGGTTATTGGCGATAACCTCTACGGCAGTGACGGCCTGGAAGCTCTTGATTTCAGTTCTCCGGTCCCTGCCCTTGCCATATTTATCCAGGAGACCCTGATAATAGGCAATGGCATAATCAACGAGGTGTTTCAGATGATGCTGAGTTTCCTTCAGGTCTTTTTGCAGATCCTTCAGCATCTCGTCAGCTTTGAACGAATCGTATTTTGATATCCGTTTGATCTTGATCTCAGTAAGGCGAACTATGTCGTCGCGCGTGATTTCGCGGTAGAACTTGTCCTTGTGAGGTTTCAGCCCCTTGTCGATGATTGATATCACTTCCTCCCAGCTTTCGGCCTCTTCAATCTTGCGGTAGATCCGGTTCTCAATGAAGATTTTTTCAAGTGACGAGAACAGGATTCTCTCCATCAGTTCGGCTTTCCTGATCTGAAGCTCTTTCTTCAGAAGTTCGACCGTCTGATTGGTGTTGTATTTCAGGATTTCATTGACTGGCAGGAAGCGCGGTTTGTCCTCGACAATAACACACGCGTTGGGCGAGATACTGATCTCACAATCGGAAAACGCGTAAAGCGCTTCCATGGCAATCTCCGGCGACTGCCCGGTCTGGAGGTGCACGACAATCTCCACATCCTGTGCGGTATTATCGACAACCTGCTTGATTTTGATCTGTCCTTTTTCGCTGGCCTTGACAATTGATTCCATGATGGAAGTTGTCGTTGTTGAGAAAGGTATCTCTTTGATTGCCAGTGTCTTTTTATCGACTATCTCAATCTTTGCACGAACCTTAATCTTACCGCCTCTCAGACCTTGATTGTAGTCGGAAAAATCTGCGGTTCCGCCGGTAGGGAAATCAGGATATATCTTCGGATTGCGTCCCTTAAGGATATCGATAGATGCCTTAATGAGTTCGTTGAAGTTGTGAGGCAGAATTTTGGTCGATAGGCCGACGGCAATACCTTCGACACCCTGTGCGAGCAGAAGCGGAAACTTTACCGGCAGCGTGACCGGTTCCTTTTTGCGACCATCGTAAGACAGTTGCCACTCTGTTGTCTGCGCGTTGTAAACAACGTCAAGCGCAAACTTAGACAGACGCGCTTCAATATAACGTGGTGCTGCAGCGCTGTCACCTGTGCGTACATCGCCCCAGTTACCCTGCGTTTCAATCAGCAGTTCCTTCTGGCCAAGATTAACGATCGCCTCCCCGATAGCTGCATCACCATGGGGGTGGTATTGCATCGTGTTACCGATGACGTTGGCGACCTTGTTAAACCGGCCGTCATCCATCTCCTTAAGCGAATGCATGATACGCCGCTGCACGGGCTTGAAGCCGTCTTCGATACGGGGCACCGCGCGCTCAAGGATTACATAAGATGCATAATCAAGGAACCAGTTTTGATAGAGGCCATCAAGGGCAATAGAGTGAACGTTGTGATCGTCCCCTGCCCCATTGTCTCCGGTTCTCACGGGAGGTCCACTAGCTTTCGATTGTTTTTTGCTCATCGTTGGGTCGTCAGCAAATCTGTTTAGTTTAGAGCTCCTGCTCTTCCAATTCTATTTTTTCTTCCTGGGTTCTGTCTACTTTGTCGAGTTCAATTCGCAGGTTGCCAATAATGAATTCCTGCCGGTCAGGCGTGTTTTTGCCCATGTAGAACTCGAGGATTCTCTGCAGGTGACTGTCCTTGTGCAACAGCACCGGTTGCAGTCTGATATTTTCACCAATGAATGCTCCGAACTCATCCGGGCTGATCTCACCTAGTCCCTTGAACCGCGTGATCTCAACCTTGCCAAGCTTGTTCATGGCCTGCTGCTTTTCCTCCTCACTGTAACAGTAGATCGTTTCCTTCTTATTCCGAACCCTGAACAGCGGCGTTTCAAGAATGAATACATGACCTGCTTTTACCAGATCCGGGAAGAATTGCAGGAAGAAAGTCATAAGCAGCAACCGTATGTGCATTCCGTCAACGTCGGCATCGGTGGCAATGATAACCTGGTTGTACCGCAGTCCTTCAAGGCCATCTTCGATGTTCAGCGCATGCTGCAACAGGTTGAACTCTTCGTTTTCATACACAACCTTTTTCGTCAGGCCGAAACAATTCAGCGGTTTTCCGCGAAGTGAAAAGACTGCCTGCGTTTCTACGTTCCGCGATTTGGTGATGGATCCACTGGCAGAATCACCCTCGGTGATGAATATCTGGGAGTTGGCTCCCTTTTCGTTTTTCTCGTCGAAGTGGAACCGGCAGTCACGAAGCTTGCGGTTGTGCAAGTTTGCTTTCTTGGCGCGTTCGTTAGCAAGTTTTTTGATACCGGCAATCTCCTTGCGTTCCCGCTCGGATTGAATGATCCGCTTTTCGAGCGCATCTTTTACTGCCGGGTTCTTATGCAGGTAAATCTCAAGCTCTTTTGCAACCAAATCGCCCACGTAATTCTTGACCGTTGGGCCGTCCGGCGCCATATTCAGCGAACCCAGTTTCGTTTTTGTCTGCGATTCAAAAACCGGCTCCTGCACGCGGACAGCGATTGCTCCGACGATCGAGGCACGGATATCCGCGGCGTCATAGTCCTTTTTGCAGACTTCCCTCACCGCCCTGACAACGCCTTCCCTGAACGCCGCGAGGTGCGTACCGCCCTGCGTTGTGTTTTGTCCGTTGACAAAGGAATAGTACTCCTCACCATACTGGTTTCCATGGGTCAGGGCGAATTCAACATCGTTACCCTTAACATGGATAATGGGATATCGCAAATCATCGGCGTCAGCCTTCTGGCGAAGCAGGTCAAGCAGACCATCCTTTGAGTAAAATTTCTGACCATTGTAATTGATCGTCAGGCCCGCGTTAAGGAACGCATAATTCCACATCAGATCATCCAGGTATTCCGGAATAAAGTGATAGTGCTTGAACATCGTATTATCCGGTTCAAAAACTACCAGCGTCCCATTCTTTTCGTCGGTTTTCGACGGCTTCGGGTCAGTAACGAGAATACCTTTCTTGAACTCGGCCATTTTGCTCTGACCGTCACGGAATGCCTGTACCTTAAAGTAGTTGGATAGCGCGTTGACAGCTTTGGTACCCACGCCATTAAGACCAACTGATTTCTGAAAGGCCCCGGAGTCGTACTTCGCACCTGTATTGATTTTGGACACAACGTCGACCACTTTCCCCAGCGGGATACCGCGACCATAATCGCGAACCGTAACGCGCTGGTCGGATATTGAAATGTCGATCGTTTTACCGTATCCCATCATGTGCTCATCGATGGAGTTGTCGACAACTTCCTTCACGAGCACGTAGATTCCGTCATCCTTGGAGGAGCCATCACCGAGCTTCCCGATATACATGCCCGGACGAAGCCGGATATGCTCCCGCCAGTCAAGGGATTTGATACTCGACTCGTTGTACTCTATTGAAGCCGTTGATTTTTCAGTTTTCGCCATAATCTTGAAATCAGTTTGCCGATGCGGATGTTAAAAAAATCGCCATCAAAAGCTCAAAAAATGCAGAATAGGCACGAATAAAACGATTTTTGAATACAGTTCCAGTGCTCAGGCGGCCCGCATTATTACAAACTTGTTTGAAGTAGTGAAGGGTAACCTATTGATTTAATTCCGTTTACAGAAGTCTATCTAAACAGCTTGTTTAGATGAATTTTTTCTAAAAAGCGAATAGAAAGGCCAAAAGAGCGCGCACAATGCGACAAGGACTACGCTTCCGTAAACCATGAAACCCACGCGTTCAAAGCTAAACCGCTCGGTGCTGTTATAGGCACTCAGGAAAAACAACGTCACAATGAAGAATACGTTCACGGAGACGATCAGCAGATGAAACCACGCACGAAAACCCTCCTCCTTTTCAAAAAGGCTGCGAACGACATAAACCAGCGCATTGACCAGGGTTATTAGTCCAAGTGCCACGTAAAAGAACGCCTCGCGATTGAGACTGACGTACTCCAGACCATCCTGCACGAGAAACACCCTTTCCGGAAGTGACGCATAAATAACTAAAAGTGAGGCAAGTGTCGCCAAAGTAGAAATAAACCAAACGCCGCGGGAAATCTTAAGAACCATGCTTCGCTATTTTCCCGCAAAGGTATCACAAAAATGATACGATCACCGGCGGCGGCGGAATGTTCTGTTGTTGACAGGAAAGTTTTAAATTGCCTCGAATACAACTCATTAACAACCAGTCTTAAAAGGATCGTGTTATGCAGCTCAACCCGATAGTGTTGTCGATCCCGATATTCTTCATACTGATAGGCGTTGAATTGCTTGTCGAGCGGTTTACGCACCAGAAAATATACAGGCTGCAGGACGCCATCGCCAACCTGAGCTGCGGAATCACTTCACAGCTTTCCGGACTTTTTCTCAAAATTTTTGGCATCGGTATCTACCAGCTACTGTTCGAACACTTCGCCTTTATTGAACTGGATCACTCCACGTGGTGGTACTGGGTCTTGCTGGTGCTTCTGGTTGATCATTCTTACTACTGGGCACATCGTATGAGTCACGAGATAAACCTGTTCTGGGGTGGCCACGTCGTACACCATCAAAGTGAGGAATACAATTTGAGCGTGGCGCTTCGGCAGAGTTCGCTTCAGGTGATCTGGACCTTTGCCTTCAGTCTGCCAATCGCATTCCTGGGTTTTCGCACACTCGACTTCGCATTGATTTCCGCATTTAATACGCTCTATCAATTCTGGATACATACCGAAACAATCGGGAAGTTGCCGCGATGGGTCGAGTTCATTTTTAATACCCCGTCCCATCATCGCGTTCATCATGGGCGGGACCCGAAGTACATCGATAAAAATCATGCAGGCTCCCTTATCATCTGGGATCGCATGTTTGGAACATTTCAGGAGGAAGAAGAAAAACCAACGTACGGCATAACGCACCCCCTTAATAGTTGGAATCCCATTTACGCCAACGTCAGCCACTACGTTCAAATGAAAGACGACCTGCTCCGAATTCCAAAATGGAGTGATCGGATCCGCTATTTGTTCAAGAAACCAGGTTGGCTGCCCGACTACCTCGGGGGCTATCGCCCGGCTCCTGCTGTCGACAAGGCTACGTACCGAAAATACGATCCGCCATCAACGATGCTGCTCAACACGTATGTCTTGTTTCAGTACCTCATATGCCTCGGAGGAACTTCATTTTTCCTTTTCAGTGCATCGCGGTTAAATACTGTTGCTCAGGTATTTATATCTATACTTATCAGCGTGATGGTCGTAAACTGTGGCGTGTTGTTTGAGCAGCGCCCATGGGTACGGTGGTCAGAATGGATCCGTGTTTTCCTTTATCCCCTCCTATTATCGGTGTTCACGTACATAAATGACTGGCCTTCGATGTGGCATGGCATCGCCTTGCTATATTGCGTGATCTCATCCGCCTGGTTTTTCCAGGTCCAAAAGAAGTATGAACATCTGCAGATCGCTTAGTTTACTTTTTCTATTTATTGTTGCCTGTACGGCCTCCGTACCTGAACTCGATGGCTTTGATGCGGTTTCCTGGAAACAAGACCGCAACGCCTGTGGCGGAGAACGTGAAAGGCTTCGTGCAAATCTGTTAGACCAAAAAGACAAGCTACTTGGTCTTTCCGAAATGGAAATGGTTGACGTGCTTGGAAAACCCGACCAACAGGAAATCTACAAGCGAAGCGAGAAGTTCTTCTACTACTATCTAAGTCCATCTTCTGAATGTGAAACCCCGTCGCCATCACCGGAACGGCTGGCTATCCGTTTCAACGCCGTCGGACTCGCTAAGGAAATCTCCATCGATTAGTCGCTTTCGCTGACTACTTACGACGTAAGTCCTGCCCTTACGCCCGGGTTAGTGTTGTTTAACTTAACCCAGTTATCGTAAGATGAAATCAAAGCTCCTTTTCCTTACCCTTGTGTTGTGCCCGGTCCTTGAGATCGTTGCCCAAACACGAATCGCCAAAAAGTCTTGTCAACTTCCCAATGGTATCACTATCCATTACCATGAGCGCGGTCCGGCCAGTGGTCTTCCCGTCATCCTCCTTCATGGTTTCACCGACACGTCGCGATCTCTTTACAACGTGGCCGAACAAATTGAAAACCTTGACAGCTCTCTTCGCATTATCGTACCCGACCTCAGAGGGCATGGCGACTCGTCTATGCCGCCGGCGTCATGCGCTAAAGATCCGTCCAAATGCTTTTCGTTCCCCTTGCTGACCAGTGATATCATCCTGCTTATGGACCAGTTGTCTATACCAAGGGCATTCGTCGCAGGACATAGCCTTGGCGGGATGATAGCGCAGGAACTTGCACTGAAACACGCAGACCGCATCCAGGGCGTTGCACTGATCGCTACACTCCTTTCCGGAAACACCAACGAAGCCGTTCAGGACTTTGTGCTCAAGGAAATGATCAACGGTGTGATGCGTCGTGCCGCAAAGGATAACCATCTCAGGTGGCCGGAACAAGTTTACGAACGCACGCCATCAAATCTCGGTGACGAAGTACGCGCCTTCCTTCGTAAGAACTGGGTAAGCGAACCCGGTGCCGACGATGATTTACTGGATGCAATTGCCCGTGAAACGGTAGCTACCCGGCTTGGTACCTGGATCGGTTTGGCCGAGTCAATCCGCGGATTCGACAATCGAAAAGCCCTGCAAAGACTTTCGGTCCCAACGCTGGTTCTTTATTCCACGGCAGACCCGGTGTATCCCCAAGGCAAGACTCAGGAAGATTTCCGAAACAGTCTTGCTGAAGCCATACGAAATGGAAATCACACGATCATATACAAACAATACGGCCGGAATCCTGAAGTGCGCAAATCCGACCTGGACCTTGGGCATAACTTTCACTGGACTGTTCCGGATCGTGTCGCAGCCGATATCGCCTCTTTCATACGAACATACAAACCTGAGCCGTTGCATACGTATATCGACGACAGCGGTAATATTGTATCAGTTCCGACGGCTGATGATACTGTGTCTCTTCTGAAATAGTATAAAATAGAAAGGCCGCCCTGTTTCGAAGGGGCGGCCTCTTTTATTTTCTATCAGAATGGTTTACTTCACATTGAATGAAATTCCACCCATGTACAGCGCGCCATTGAAGTCGGCACCAAGGAATTGAGGCTTTTCTGAGTTGAATATATTCCTTCCATTGGCGTAGATGCTGATCTTGTCAGTGATCGCATAGCTGGCTTTAATATTCAAAAGGAATGCTGCATCAGCCGCCACTGTTTCCGCAGCGCTTCTGTACCAGGTCTGCTCACCCAGGAAATAAGCACTGCTGTTTAAGTTGAATTTATCGCTGGCCTTGAAGTTCAGATAAAATCCACCATAGACTGACGGCGTGTACTTATGCTTGCTGTCTGAATACGTTACTTCCGGGAAACCTGAACCAGGCTGTGAAGCGTTCAGCGTCGGGTCATAGTAAGTGTCAGGTAGGTTTTCGGTTTCTGTTGACTGGATGGTTACGAATGGCTTGAACTGCCACTTTTTGTCCGGTACAAAGTTTACAGCAAGTGTACCACCAACCTGCGTAGCAGTAACGGGCACGTTGTCGAAGTCTACGATGAAATTTGCATCAGGCGTTGGCGGATACGTTGAGAATCCCTTCACGACAATTGCAGTAAGGTTCTCCGCTGTCTGGCGGAACAAATCCAAATCCAGCTGCAGGTTCGATGTCAGTTTCGTTCTAAAACCAAGTTCGATCATATTAACGGTAAGCAGCTCCAGGTTCGGGTTACCACGTTGAATCTGATCAACGAAGAGCCCACCACCAACAGGAATACGATCTTTCTCGATGTAATTCAGTTTGTTGTAGCCCATGAACGCACCACTGTTAGAACGCGTGACCGCGGCACGTATCAGGTTGTTTTCGTTGATTTTGTATGTCGATGCAAATTCGTATGCAAGATACAGGTCGTCAGGACTGGAAAACTTATCTGCGCGCAACGCAGCAATTACACGCCACTTGTCAGTGAAGTTGAAATCAGAACGAACGAATCCGGATATCGTCGAAATAGCTTGCTCAGTGCCGTTAAGGAAACCTTTTTCTGCTTCACCAAAGTAGTCTTCATCTGAGAATACGGCATTCTGGTAATTGAATCCGGGTACTACGCTCACCTTGTCACCAAATTTGAATGTGTATTCCGCATTCAAGTCAGTTACGTAGTAGTCGTATTGTGATGGTGCGCTACCGTACAGGATGTTATCTTTCCCGGAAGTGAACGACGTACGCACTGCCAGGTCACTGATTTTTGCTGAAAGGTTAGCGTAATATGAATCGGAAGTGCTGTTGGTAAGAACAGTGCCAAATCCTGACAGCATGTTCTTAAGCGATTCACTGTTCTGGAATCCCGCACTTAGATCAAACTTCACATTCTCGGTGGCGTTGTAGGAAAGGTATCCATTGACGCCTAATTTCTGCATAGCACGCTCAGGGTTGGGGTATCCCTGGTTGATGTTGGCCATAAAGGATTCGCCATCCTGATATTCACCGGTAGCGGTGTTGTAGAAACGTTCATCATAGCGCTCGCGATCCTGATAGTTGAACGAAAGCGAAGAAGAGAAGCGTTGGTTGAAACGCTTGCCAATTACGGCATTGGCGATCAGGGTTGACGGTGCACCGCCTTCTACATTAGCAGACACAAAGGTCTCCGAGGTCTCAAAACGTCTTGTAATGATGTTTACAACTCCAGTCACTGCGTTCGGTCCGAACAATGGTGCAGAAGGACCGCGGACAATTTCAATTCGTTCCACGTCCATGACATCGACAGGCAAAGCTTCCCAGAATGTACCACCAAGGTTGTGGTTAAACGCAGGGCGGCTGTCGATCATCACCAGCGTGTACAGGTTGTTCTTTGTAAATGATTCACTGTGGCGAAGCAGGTTGTCAAGACCACGGATGTGGATGTCGTACACACCATTTGACTGCTCGCGTACGATGAGTCCCGGCACAAGCCGAAGAGCTTCCATAATGGTAGTGGCGCCCGATCTTTCAATTTCGGTACGCGTTACTGTGTAGCTTGAAAGCGGTGCGTCGAACAGGGTTTCCTGTTTCTTACTCGCTGAGTGGATTGGAATGTTCATGAGTTCCTCCAGCGAAAGGTCGTACATCGTGTCTTCATTCAGTACGGTTTCCTGTGCCCACGCCTGACTCACGAATGCAAGCAAGAAGGCACATACGAAAATTTGTTTCATAAGTTTTTTCAGATGTTTGTTTACAGCGACTGCGGAGTGCAGGTCTTTTCTTCGCTCGCAAAATTGCATGAGTATATCGTTGTAAATCTTGCAGCCGTTTGGCTATTCATACATCAATCAGGCAGGAAATCAATTCCAAATATTTGGCCTGAAAAATCCGGTATTCATTTTGAAATCTTTACCGATCGGCCGACAAATAAGCGTCGTAACATGGTTTTATCAGAATATTATTTGCTTTACGGCATTTGCCTTACACTGTCAAAACATGTACAACAGTTGCTTTCATCCGCTGTCTGGCTGGCATTCGTTGTCTTTTCTTCACATTTCCAACGAGCAAGCAACCATCAATCAATGAGGAAATTACGTCGGTCATAAGGCCGCTCGTCGGGCATCAGTTTTTAAGAAACTGACATTCTTTAATGCATATCTATGGGTGCATTATGCACACGAACGGAGGAATCCGGTACCAGGAAAATACGAGGTTGAATGCCACCTTAAAATTGGATAACTTTAGCATTACGGCATTTCAGTTCACCCTTTCAACCCTAAACCAGGAAGCCATGCAATTTCACAAGAATGAACTTTTTCTGCTTTATAATCCGGGAACGAACAAAGGCAAACAAACCAAAGCGCTGGTGCGGACTATCTGCAATCATATCAATGAAGTGAACGTGGTTGCCGAAAAGCTTGGGCCCACATATTGGAAAGAAGTTGTTACCATGCTTGGACTGACTCCTAAAGAAATTCTTGATCGTTCACATCCCGATTATCAAACGATGGTAGCTGGCAAAACACTGACAATGAACGGCTGGCTAGACGTGTTAATGCATTACCCCCACCTGATTACTGCCCCTGTGGCGATCTACAACGGCAAGGCCGTTTTATGCCATACACCTACGGACATTTTCAAGATCGGTGTTACACCGCCGGCGCGCACCGCAGAGCGAGTCCTGCCCCACCTGAGACATACCGTGTAAGACCGCAGAGTCACCACTCAACCAGAGCCTCATACCCACGCTGCACTTGCGTGGCGTTTGATCACCCTTATATTTGCGCATTAACCTGAACTAAGCAATGAAGAAAATCGCAGTCATCGGTTCCGGCACGATGGGCAATGGAATCGCACACGTATTTGCGCAGCATGGATATCCTGTTTCGTTAATTGACATTTCGCAGGATGCGTTAACAAAGGCGTTGGCGACGATCGAAAAAAACCTCGGCCGACAAATCGGAAAAGGATCGATCACCGCTGAAAATCGCGAGCGGACATTGGCAAACATCAAGACCAACACATCGGTTGCTGACGGAGTTTCCGATGCAGATCTCGTTGTAGAAGCTGCAACTGAAAACACGGAGCTGAAGCTAAAGATATTTCGCGAACTGGCAGCCAGTACAAAGCCGGATACGATTCTCGCGACAAACACATCCTCGATTTCAATTACAAAAATAGCTTCCGTAACGAACCGGCCCGACAAGGTAATCGGTATGCATTTCATGAATCCTGTTCCCGTGATGAAGCTTGTTGAAGTGATTCGTGGCTACAGCACGAGCGACGAAGTCACTGCAGAGGTAATGGAGCTTTCGCGGAAGCTGGAAAAAATACCTGTCGAAGTAAACGACTACCCCGGTTTTGTTGCCAACCGCATCCTTATGCCGATGATCAATGAGGCAATCTACGCGCTCTACGAAGGTGTCGCCGGTGTTGAGGAAATAGACACGGTCATGAAACTTGGCATGGCCCATCCCATGGGGCCGTTACAACTTGCAGACTTCATTGGTCTTGATGTGTGCCTGAGTATTCTCCAGGTATTGTTCGACGGTTTTGGCAATCCCAAGTATGCGCCCTGCCCTCTACTTGTAAACATGGTTCAGGCTGGACATAAAGGAGTGAAGTCCGGGGCAGGTTTTTACACCTATACACCCGGAAGCAAGACGTTAACGGTTGCACCGCGCTTTGCCAGATAATTAAGGGCGCTTCTCTTTAAGGAGATCGCGGATTTCCGTAAGCAGCACAACATCAGCAGGCGGTGCTGGCGGAGGTGCGGGTTTGGCCTCTTCCTTACGGCGAATTCTGTTTATAACCTTAACAAACAGGAATAAAGCGATAGCGGTTAAGAGAAATATGAATACCGCCTGGATGAATTTTCCATAGGTGATTTCTGCATCCCCGAAGGTATAGCTCAACCCGCTGAAATCCTGGCCACCTGTGAGTATACCAATGATCGGCATAAAGATGTCAGCAACAAGCGATGCAACGATTGCATTAAAGGCGGCGCCGAGAACGACACCCACTGCAAGGTCAATGACATTTCCCTTGAAGGCAAATTCCTTGAATTCTTTTAGCATAAGTAGAGCGCTTTATAACTGGAATCAATGTAAGATTCATTTCACATTATAACAACCGGGAATAAAAATAGTTATCTATCTTTCCGCGCCCGAGCGGCCCGATGTATAATGGCAAAACCGAAAAAGACCCCGGCTAAGACAAAGAAGAAGGTTGCCACCGTTGCGGCAAAGAAGCCTGCGAAACGCATTCAACCTGCTGGAAAACAGGCAGATTTTACAATCGGCGGCCTTCCCCACGCAGCTATATGGGAATTGGATGGCAAGACAGGATCGGTACGGTGGTCTGCCAATGCCGGTCAGCTGTTGCATGTATCAAAGAGCGTCCCCCTGCCAACCTCCCTGCATGAACTTCAAGACAGAATTTACCCGGAAAACCTCGCAGAATTCCAAAACGCCTTCAAAGATGCCCTTGACAACAACATGGATTTCGTTATCGAGGTCCGTATGAGAGTTGGTGGAAGCAGTTTTATCTGGACAGAACTTGCTGCCCGTGCACCTGAGGGGATAAACAGGAACAAAAAACTAACCGGCACCATTCAGGATGTAACTCACAGAAAGCTCACTGAATACGAACTGTCGGATTGGAAAACGCGACATGAACTCGTGTCCGAATCTGCCGGCCTGCTCATCTATGATTATGATGTTCAGACCGGTGAAATTATCTGGAGCGGAAATACCCGGCAAGTCCTCGGATTCAGCGCCACCGAAATGGAACGCATTGATCTTTGGGAGCAACTCGTGCACCCTGATGATCGCGAAGAAGCGACACGTCAACTGGAACTTTCACGTCAACAACTCTCGACCTACGACGTCTACTATCGCTTCCGCACGAGCCGGCAGGGTTATTCTTATATGCACGACCGCGGCATGTTCATCACCAATACCAACGGTGAGGCAATTAGAATGCTCGGCATCATGACTGACGTTTCGGAACGGGTCGCTGCCGTAAAGACCATTGAACAAAGTGAGAAAAGCTATCGCGAACTTTTCAATTGTGTTGGCGAGGCTATCTATGTGCAGAATCCTGACGGAACATTTCTTGACGTGAACCGCGAAGCGTGTAACATGTATGGTTATACGAAGGAAGAACTCCTCGGCAAGACACCGGAATTTCTATCAGCCCCTGGTAAGAATGATTTTGAAAGCCTAAAGCGCCAGATTGGTGAGGCTCTTGCAGGAAAGCCCCAACGATTTGTGTGGTGGGGACTCAGGAAATCAGGCGACATATTCCTAAAGGATGTACGCCTCACACGCTCAACCTATTTTGGTTCGGAAGTAATTATCGCGACAGCGTGGGATATAACAGAAATGATGGCAGCGGAACATTCGCTTCAGGAAAGCGAAAAACGGTTCCGTCGCATGATCGAGGACCTGAACGTTGGTGTTATACTGCAAGGACCCGCGGGCAACGTTCAGATTGCCAATCGCAACGCCGTTAAACTGCTCGGCCAGACGGTTATTGACGGATTTGGCACCGGCAACCACCGCGGCACACGCTTCACCACAGAAGAAGGCGATACCGTAGAAAGCGTTATGTTGCCATGGAACCTGGCGCGCGAGAACAAACAGTCGGTGCGCGGCGTAGTTGTTGGTATTGCCCTCGATGAAGCCAAACCTCAAACGTGGTTATTGGTAAACGCAGAGCCTACCCTGCTCGAAGATGAACAGTTACTTCATGTGTTGATCACACTTACCGATATCACCGAGCGTCGTCGGGTTGAACAAAGTCTCAAAGAAAGTGAATTGCGTTTCCGCACATTGCAGGAAGCGTCTTTCGGCGGAATCGGGCTGCACAACAAAGGTCATATTCTCGATTGCAATCAGGGCCTGTGCAATCTCACCGGTTACGACTACGACGAGTTGATTGGCAGCGACGGACTAAACCTCATCGTACCCGAGTACCGCGAGTATGTCATGCAGAAGATTTTGAGCAAGGATGAAGAACCTTATGATGTTGAGGGGCTTCGGAAGGATGGCAGCCGTTATTCATTGGAGATAAAGGGAAAGAACATTCCTTTCGGCGACGGATTGATTCGCGTTACAGAATTCCGTGACGTTACCGATCGTAAGCTTGTTGAAGCAAAGATACTCGAACAAAACGCGCGACTTCAAACTGTTACGGAAGACCTCAAACTACGGAACGAACAGCTTCGAGAGTTTACGCAGATTGTTTCTCACAACCTGAGAGCACCCGTGGGAAATATCTTGTCATTATTGAACTTCATTGAAAACGCCGAAAGCCAGGCGGAACAGCAGGAGTACGTGGCATTGCTGAAGGAAGCCGGAACGCGAACACTGACAACGCTCCAGGAATTAAATGAAGTACTTCAAATCAAAC
>JAEZDW010000362.1 GCA_023417955.1 Bacteroidota bacterium | reverse complement strand
GGGGTTCAGAAACACCTCACCAAATCCAGTGGGTTTTTTCCTTTCTTAATCGGTCGGCGTTAACTTCATAATTCAGTCGGACCGCCTTATCTCAATCGGGATTCAGTTTCGCTGCAAGATCAATACTGTGATAACCGACCGTCGTCATCCGACCCGTAGATACTCCGTGGTGTGAGGGCTCGACTAATACAACATGCGGAACTTAATCGTGTGTTCGATGGCGCGAAGTTTTGCGATCACTTCCTTGTCGTACTCTTTGTTGATATCAGTTATTACATAACCAATGGTCTCGTTTGTCTTGAGGTATTGTCCAACGATGTTGATGCCGTGTTCGGCAAGCACATTGTTGATCTGAGCCAGGATACCAGGAACTTTATTATGGATGTGAATCAGACGATGTGCATTTTGTAAGATCGGCAGCGTCAGGTTCGGGAAGTTCACACTGTTGGATGTGTTTCCGTTGTTGATGTAGTCCATAATTTTACCCGGAACGAACTGACCGATGTTCTGCTGTGCTTCGAGGGTACTGCCGCCAATGTGGGGTGTAAGGATTGTGTTGGGCAGTCCGCGCAGTTCGGATTGAAACTCTTCGTCGTTGCTGGCAGGCTCCACGGGGAACACGTCGATTGCGCAGCCAGCCACGCGACCTGTGAGAATGTTCTCGCGAAGTGCCTGAATATCGACGACATGACCGCGGCTCAGGTTAATGAAGATCACACCCTTTTTCATCAGAGCAAATTCTGCCGGACCAATCAGGTTTGTATTCGTCTTGCGCCCGTCTACGTGTAATGAGATTACGTCGGCCTGTTCGAGTACTTCTTTCATCGACTTGCACTGCACCGCGTTACCGAGAGAGAGGCGTTCTTCGATGTCGTAGTACAGTACTTTCATTCCAAGCGATTCGGCGATCACGGAAAGCTGCGTACCAATGTTTCCGTAACCGATGAGACCAAGTTTCTTGCCGCGTACCTCGTAACTTCCCTTCGCGCTTTTGTCCCAAACACCCTCGTGCATCTTAGCTGACTTGTCAAGTATGTTGCGCATCAGCAGAATCATTTGCGAAATGGCGAGTTCTACAACGGAGCGGGTATTGCTAAAGGGCGCATTGAAGACTGCAATACCTTTTTTAGTTGCGGTCTTAAGATCAATCTGATTGGTTCCAATACAAAACGCACCGATAACCATTAACCGGTTTGCGTGTTGCAGGACGCGTTCGGTTACCTGTGTTTTCGAACGGATACCAAGAACCGATACATTCTTAACTTTCTGAATGAGTTCTTCCTCTGTCAGGGCAGCGTGATACGTTTCAACGTTGAAACCCTCCGCCTTGAGCAACTCAACAGCTATAGGATGTACATTCTCCAGCAGGAGGACGTTAATCCTGTTTTTCGGATATGATATCGCGGTGTTCAATTTGTTCAGATACAAGAATTCATCAAGACTTGGCGTAATATGGTCAGCCTTGCTTTTAACATTTTCACGCTCTACGTTCTCTGTGAAAGCGAAGAACTTGTTGGCAAGTCCGGCAAGTTTTATTTCGTAGTCGGTATAGCCGTCACCAATCACATAGATATCGCCGGGAAGGTTGAGGCGTTTGAGTTGTTCAACCTTTCCGCCGTTTGCAGAAAGCGGATTGTCGGTATCAAAGCCGATTACGCGTCCCTCACCGTCGAAGATGAATTCGTTGGCGAGGATGTTTTCCGGTTTGATTCCAAACTCGGTAACAATTGGTTCAATGAATTCCTTGAAGCCGTTGGAGATGATATAAATATTGTCGGAATACTTTTGAAAGAACTCCTTGTTTCTCTTAAACGATTCGGATACGCTGTTGCGGAGTTCCGATATCAGCAGGGGAAGATGTTGCCTTGCAGGGGCGAGTAGGTTGAGGCGTCGTTCCAGGGATTCGCGGAAGGAAATGGTTCCGTCCATACCCTGATTGGTAATTTCGATAATCTGTTTTGTACGCTCTTCCTTTTCGGGATGGCCACTCAGCGAAATTTCAGCCAATACATCGAAGGCTTCAACTTTGGTAAAAGTACTATCGAAATCGATTACGAAATACTTATTCAATCTCATAGCGCGGGGCTTCGGCAGTTCGTTTGGAGCGAGTTGGGTTTCCATTGTCATGGTGCTAAGCAAAAAACGATCGTAGTTGCGTCGCAAAGGTATATAAATTCAACTTACGGCAGCAGAACGACAGGGCTAAAGCCGAATTATTTGAGAATTTTCAAAAGGCGTTACCTCTTTTTGTCTTATTCCAAAGACGGCTGACCGCGAAGGGAATCAGCACGTACATAACCGGCTGCAACTCCAGGCGAAAGCGGTTGTTTTCACCGAACTCGAACATTATACCAACTAACACTCCGTAGGCATACACCAGTAGAAGTGTTAGCCCTAAGGCAAACTCAACGTGTGCAATACGGCTTTGTCGGAACAGGAGAGCCAGGCCAATTAGCAACAAGACCAACACCGTTACCGCGGGTATCGCATACGTGGCGCCAAGCTTGTTGCGTTCCATAAACGCCTTAGTTGCGGCTCCGTCGTCCAGGTCGCGCTGCATGGCCGAGTATGCCTTCGGTCGCGAATAGTCGAATGCAAATATCGTTGTGAACGGCTCCAGCCTTTCGAGGCTCGTTTCTATAAACGGAGCATGGGTCGCGGGTGAGAAGAAGATCGAAAGCGATGAACCAACCTTCTCGAGGTATTTATTCGGATGATGTCCAACTTCATTCAGAAAGTCATTCTCAAAAACGTCGCTTACTGCAATGTAGTTCTTATGATAGTAATTGGGATAGGGGTGACGAAGTTTGACGGGATTGTTCAGCAGTGGCACATCATCAAACCCCTTTATCTCCTCATAATAACCGGTGTAACTCTCCAGGCTGCGGAATGTACCAACCCTCCCGAGATCCGTTGATGGTGGTAATACACGCGCCAGGTTCATACCCATCCAGGTAGATGCAGTGAACTGGCCAAACAGGCAGTAGTTTTTCACATACCACGAACCCGTTACTACCACACCAGCAACGGCAATTCCGATTGCCACACGTCTGCTGAAACTGCGTTGCTTCAGGAGACCAGTTGCGATGGCGATCATTACAATCATCCAAAGCAAATGAAAACTGCTGCGGGTGAGCACCAGCAGACTGAGAGCTGCAACGAATGCGGCATAGTTACGCTTTTCTCCGGTAAGAAACATACACACAGTTGCTGATGTGAGCGCCATCACGAGAAAGATGGTCAGTGTTGTGTAGGAGTATAGATTCTCGTAGGCGATTACAGGAGGATTAAAAATCAAAAGCAGGCACATCACAACGTTCATCCAACGCGCAACGGCAAGCCTGTTTAGAGTCATGTGCAAGAGCATTACCGTTGCTAAACTCAGAGCGATGTTGAGCCGGTGAAATACTGTCGCGTATCGGTCCGGAAACAGGTTGACAAGAATTCCATTTACGACATTGAACACCGGTGGCTGTGCGTGCGCGTAAAGCATACTCTCCCAAAAGCGCGTCTGCAGTAATTCGATGTCAATGGCTTGCCAGAGCCTGTGAACAAACGTTGAGTAAAAGGTCACTCCGGCCAAAGAGGCGTATAGTCTTGAAATAAAAAAGGCCGCCGCAAGCCATGTTACGGGGGCCTTGATTTCGGTTAGCCAGTGAAACCGGGTACGCAAGCAGGTTTGATCAGTTGTCGCGGGTGAGGTCAAGCATCATAGCAACAGCACCGTCGGAGCTTGGTTTTGAAAACTCAGAAGAAACTTTGAGTTCATCAGGCACTTGTTCACGGTTCACAGAAACGAAACCACGTTTCTGGAAAAAGCCCGAGGCTTTTTCGGTGAGCAGATAGATGGCTTTCAACTTTTTATCTTTTGCTTCGTCGATGAGGTATTCAGCGATGTTTGTGCCCACCGATTTACCACGTATTCCGAACTTGACGGAAAGCGATCGCAGTAATCCGTATGATCCATATACTTCCAGGCCACCGGTGCCAACGAGAGCGTCGCCCTCGAAGTAGCCCACGAGCAGGTCCTTTGAAAAGTTCAGATCATCGGCCGGAAGATCCGATGCGCGTAACAGTTCGCGGAAAGCTTCAAAGCTCTTTTCATCATCAATCAGTCTGTAGGTGAGGTCCATGTGCAATTGTTTAGTGATAGCATTCTGCTCACAAGAGTTTCAGGAATATGACCTGTCTTCTCAGGAAGAGAGGCACTCGCAAAACGGAACGGAATGCTTCAAATACTTACTGCCTCAAATAAAAGGATAAAATCTTAACCGGCACAGCAATTTTTCGGTCTTTCTGCATGACATAAAGGATAAGAA
>JAEZDW010000344.1 GCA_023417955.1 Bacteroidota bacterium | reverse complement strand
AGTCGTGTACATTTATACAAGAAACTGCAGGCCCTTACGGGTAAGTCGCCGCTTGAGTTCATACGCAGTATCAGACTGCAGCACGCGGCACAATTGCTTGAGAAAAGTCAGCTCACCGTTTCAGAAGTGGCTTACAAGGTTGGCTTCAACAATCCGAAATACTTTGCTAAATATTTCCGCGAGCAGTTTGCTGTATTGCCTTCCGCATATGCTGCAGGAAAAAGAGATGTGCGATAATATAGCCTGAAAAAAAACAGGGCCCCCGTCGCGGGAGCCCATCCTTAACCTTTGCCGACAACTATTGGTAAAACAGTTCAAATAGGTTGTTCCAGTCCAGCTTGTAGTAGACGCCATTTTCTTCGATCTCGAGTTTGGAGTCGCACGTGCCGTTTCCCCAGAATATCGTGAATGAACCTTCCTGACCATCCTGTTTGTAGCGAACAAATTCGCGCCCCGAAACATATATGGGAACATGAACCCAGGAGGCACTGCTTACAGAAGGGAACATCGGGTTTCGATCGCAATCGAATCGCGTAACGAGCGGTTCAAGCACAATCGCGTGGTAATAATTTTCGCCTGACCGTGTGGTGGCAGAACTTTCTTCAATTGTGGAGTGCTTGTGCGTGTAGCTGGTACGTGAAGTTCCCGTAAAGGTTTGCGCCTCGCCATCGAAGACGCTTTCACCCTCGTGCGTGGTTGTATAAGTCCCCCAGAATAGCTGACCTGATGGATTTCGTGAACCGGTTCCGGACATCGACCCATTCCAGTTTAGCAGCCATTCAGCATCTTCGATACCGGTGTTATAGCTGCCGCCGTAGTTATCAGCAATGTATTTGTATGCGAAGAATTCTGTTATGATAGACCCGGCCTGCGTCACGTTGACGGAATTTGTAAAGGCATATTTACCGTGCATAAAGTATATGTACGGGTCGATACCCTCTTCGCACCCGTCACCATAATCAACTTCTGTGGTAATGCTTCCGTCGGGGTTCGTGGTGTTTGTGGTGGTTGCGCAAGTTGTCCACGGTGGTGACGAAAACAGATCCTGGGGTATTCCGCCCGTTGTGGCCGGCTGCGAGAAGAGCCGGCTGAACGGCCCCGTTAACGGAACTCCCGCCATGCTCGCACCCTGTGATCCGGGTGTGGCAATCATCTGAAGGTACTCGCGCGCCGGTTTGCTGAGGTTTGCAGGGTCTGCGGTCAAAGAACTGTCTTCCTGGCAAGAAATGCCGGACAGGATTAGCAAAAAGAGGAGCAGACGTTTTAAGGTTCGCATAGGTTTGTCGGGCAGGTTTCGTTCAATTAGACAACGCGACGCCCCCGAAGGTTGGAAATATTCCCCCGTGATGATGTCACCCGTTCGGGGGTATATTAACGGTTTCGGGTAGCCGTTCAAATCACAAAAATGAAATCTTAAACAAAATTCCGGTATTCTCCGTAATTACGAGCCAGGCTCTCAATACAAATCTGACGTATGCTGAAAAATTTTATCAAAACCGCAATCCGGAACGTACTTAAGTATAAGGTGTATGCCGGAATCAACTTCGCTGGACTTACGGCGGGCCTCGCATTGGCGTTGCTCATCTTTACGTATGTTCGTCATGAACTTAGTTATGATGCATTTCATCAACACGGCGACAGACTGTATCGCCTTTCATATACAGCTCCCAACGGGTTGCAGTTGGCGACAAGTCCGCCGCCGATAGCACCTAACATGAAAGACTTCTTTCCTGAAGTTGAGGATGCTGCCCGGCTTTTTGGCAGGAACATGAGTATCTCCGTGCCCGGTAAGGATGAAATCTTCGAGGAGAACAACGTGTTCTTTGCTGATTCAGCACTCACTTCCATGTTTACATTCGAATACGTTAAAGGCAATCCTGATAAAGCATTGCGCGATCCGTTTACCGTGGTGATCACGGAAGAAATGGCGACGAAATATTTTGGAGACGAGGATCCAATGGGCGAATCACTGATGTTCGGCGGTAAACATCTGTTTAAAGTAGTAGGCGTAGTCAAGCGATTCCCTGAAAACTCACACATCCAGTTTAACATGCTGGTTCCCTATCACAATATGTTTGATATGGAAAACGAACCCGGGGCGACCGTTCTCAGAAATAATCTCGCGGTTAATTACATTATCAGTCACTCCTATACCTATGTCCTGTTGAAACCGGGTGCTGATCCGCATGCAGTAGATCGCAACATGGAGGAATTCCTGAAAAAGTATGCGAATCCGCAATTTCTCGTTGGCCAGGTATTTACGCTGATGCCTGTGCCGGATATACACCTTAAGAGCACGCTGCTTGCAGAGCCTTCGTCGGTGAACAACATGACGAACCTGTACATCTTCGTTGGTGTTGGCATTCTGACTCTGCTCATTGCATGTGTCAATTATATTAACCTGAGCACAGCTCAATCATTCTCGCGGCTCAAGGAAATTGGTATCCGTAAGATTCTTGGTTCGCAAAAGCATCAGCTTATCTTTCAGTTCATCGCGGAGAGTTTCATCTTTTGCCTTGGCGCGATGCTGTTTGCATACTTTGTATTTTACTATACCCTCCCGGTACTTAATCAGCTTTTGAATAAGCAACTTGTGTTCGGTGAAGCGGTCGATTGGGTACTCATTCTGGCATCATTGATCATTCTCCTTCTTGTCACTGCGTTCGCCGGAGGATACCCTGCATATTTTGTTTCGCGGTTTGAGTCGGTGAACGTATTGAAGGGTGCCGGCATAACACAAACAGGTAGCCGAACGTTGCGAAATGCGTTAGTCGTTTTTCAACTTACTATCGCGTGTATGTTGTTGAGTGGCGCGCTGCTCATCGTAAAACAACTTCGGTTTCTGGAGACGCGTCCGCTGGGATTTCAGAAAGAGCTTATAATTAACGTACCGTTATACAGCAACAATATCAATGGCATTTTCCGTCAAAGCGATTCTACGTTTCGCAGCAAGCTTGAGGTATTGAGAAATGAAATTGAATCGCAATCCGGCGTGATGGGTACAGCGCTGTCATCGACTGCGCCTGGTCTGGGAGCGATGTATCGGGGTACCGTCCCGGATGGGTTTTCTGATGACGCTGTTATGTTCATTGCAAATCTTTCGGTTGATTTTGATTTTGTTAAGACATACGGCATTGAACTCGTCGCCGGCCGCGCTTTTGATGAAAGTTTTGGCACCGATGCACAGGAAGCATTTCTGGTAAATGAAACTGCGGTTCGTGAATTCAATTGGGAAACACCTGACGCCGCACTTGGCAAGACAATAAATCGCGAAGGCAAAATTGGTAAGGTTGTGGGCGTGGTTCGCGATTTTAATTTTTCGTCAATGACAACCCCTATATCAGCCCTTGTCCTGGAAGTCGGCCCGAATCAGTATAACACGCTTTCGGTGAGGTTCGAAAACCGCGAAATCACCGGCACGCTGGCTGCCATTGAAGCAGCGTGGAACCGTTCGTTTCATGAAAAAGCATTTGAATACACATTTCTTGACGAACAACTCGATTCACAATACCAGAATTTTCAAAACTTCGGTATGATGGTGCAAATGTTCACCGGCATTGCGATTTTGATTTCTTGTCTTGGTGTATATGGACTTGTTCTATTTGTTGTTCAACGCAAGGTGAAGGAGATCGGTGTACGTAAAGTACTTGGCGCGAACGTGGGTAGCATCCTGAAGTTGATTTGCCTGGACTTCGTATGGCTTGTTGTAATCGGATTTGTTATCGCGATTCCGATTTCATGGTACTTCCTGAACGACTGGCTGGAAAACTTTACGTATCGCACAACGATCGATCCGCTGAGTTATGTCATCAGTTTCATATTGGTGATGTTTGTCGTCGGATTGACGATCAGTTACAATGCGGTGCGTGCCTCGGTTGCTAATCCCGTGGATTCATTGCGGAGCGAATGAAAGTAGGTTCTGGCAGCTGGCATCCGGTAAATTCTAAATCGCGATGCAACGAAGGAATGCACATTTCCAAACATGCGTTTCGGGTTTCAGGTTTTCAGGTTTCAGGAAGAAATAACTGCATAAGGACTTCGCGTGTGCTGGCAATTTCTAATTTGGAAATTTATGATTTATAATTGAGGGAGTTCCCTGCGGCATTGTAGGAAAAAAACTACCCTCATTCATAACCGTGAACATTCAAGTTAGCGAAACCAAACTTGCAGCTCGAAGCTCGCAGCTTGAAACTGAAGCGTACTCATTTCACTAGCAGTCACAGCCAGAAGCCAGTTGCCAGAAGCCAGAGGCTATTCTTGCGTGTGCTGGCAATTTCTAATTTGGGAATTTGTAATTTATAATTGGGGGCTTGCGGCATTGTCGTAAGAAAACTACCATCATTCATAACCGTGAACATTCAAATTAGCAAAACCAAACTTGCAGCTCGAAGCTCGCAGCGCTCGCAGCTTGCAACTGAACCTTACTCATATCACTAGCAGTGACAGCCAGAAGCCAGTTGCCAGAAGCCAGAGGCTATTCTTGCGTGTGCTGGCAATTTCTAATTTGGAAATTTATGATTTATAATTGAGGGAGTTCCCTGCGGCATTGTAGGAAAAAAACTACCCTCATTCATAACCGTGAACATTTAAGTTAGCAGAAATCAAACTTGCGGCTCGCGGCTCGCAGCTCGAAACTGAAGCTTACTCATCACACTAGCAGCCACAGCCAGTAGCCAGTTGCCAGCTGCCAGAAGCTATTCTTGCGCGTGCTGGCAATTTCTAATTTGGAAATTTATAATTTCTGCTGCAATCGGCGTACTAACTTCTATGTTTCGTCGACATAAAGTCGGGTCGAAGCCGACTTCTGCACAGGGTTCAAGAGGGGTTGATCCAGGGTTGATCCGCCTTTGGGGGTGTGTAGCTGGATCAACCCTGGATTATCCCTGGATCAACCCTGGAACAACCCTGGAACAACCATAACTAATACCCGACTTTACATCGACTTTACATCGAAGAATGGATAGTGATTTCCTGCCGCAATTGACCTCCTGGAAGGCTTGACCGCGGCATAATTGAGAATAGATAGGAATTCCGCCGTCTAACAAGTTTTATCCATTCCTATTTTTTACCGGACAACAATGGTTTTTTATTGGTGGGACTTGGCCTTTCTTGCGCGGCATGGCATCATGGCGCCGTTGCGATTAAAGAAACATCATTCATAACAGTGAACACTCAAGTTAGCGAGTCCAAATTCGCAGCTCGAAGCTCCCAGCCATGGATGGATTTTCATTTCCAGCCAGTCGATTTTACACGCCTGGGCGTGTCTTCGGCCTTAATGATTTCCTTTTCATCGATCTGGCCGAACGTCAAACTGAACGTATTGTGAAAGCGTACAATCTGCTATAGCATGCTCCGTTTTTCCGCGATAATAAACGCATATGTTCCCGATATATTCCCCCTTATCAATAAGGGGGGACAAATGCGGGTCAAATGCGGGATGAATGCGGGAAGAATGCGGGATATATGCGAGTAATATCTACCTATCCACCCCAGTTTCATCGCATTCGCGGCGATGACATTTGGAGTGTGCTGACAAAATAAAAAAAGGAGTAACAGGGCAGAATCACCCTGATTTTTCAGGGGCCATTGGGACGCAAGGTGGCTTCTGGCATCTGGCTACTGGCTGCAAGTTCAATTGAAATGAGTAAGGTACAGTTTCGAGCTGGGAGCGTTACCGGATGGGTTAAGAGGCCCTGAGGTCAATCCGAAAAAATGATGTCCATGTGAAACCTAAAGCTTGATAGCCTGAAACGTTGATCGAAAAAGCCCCAGCCCCTCCGTTACGTACCTGTGAAATCCGGTTTGCAATGCAAAAAGCAACAAATCGTACCCCATTTCTGAACGATTGAATAACCTTTGATTTTCGATGCGCAGGTACTTTTGTGCCTCACGTTATAGCGATGGAAAAACTCAGACGCAAAACCAGAATGATGCTCGCCATCGAAATTGCCATTTACCTGGTTATCGCGGTTTCCGTAGCGCTCCTCATCATATTGTAAGCCGAATTCTGTCCCAAAAAGCCTGGCACTCCGTTGATTCGCAGCGAGGTGTTTCTCCTTTTGTGACCGGCCCAAATATAGACCTGCGAATTCCGGGTTTTGCGAAAAAATCATCTCTGAATCGCCAGCTTCCCGGGTGAAGAAATGGCGAATTAACAATTTAACCCCCATCCGGAAACAAATTGCTACCCCCTGTTAACGGTCGGACACCCTATCCTGAACATTTTGGTACCCTCGGTTGGACACACAACACATAAATTTATGCAACCGTTTTCGAAAAAGACTATTCGCTCTCGGTTGCACCTATGACCCAAAACTTAACTTCGAGATTCTACTCAGCCTTTTTTTGCGCTGCCCTGTTTTCTTTGGCCGGATGTGGCTCTAAATCCAGCAAATACGAACAAATCGACGGCGGCGTCGTGGTTTCCGTGGCCGGTGATCAGGCAAAAAAAGTCCGACTTACGGTTGTTGCCGACGACATAATCCGCGTATCGGCTACTCCAAATGACGATTTCTCTTCCAAAAACAGCCTGATGATCGTTCCCCAGGAGGGCAAACCTGAATTCGAACTCAACGAATCCGGTGGAGCCGTTTCTGTTGTTACGAGTGCCCTCAAAGCAACCGTGTCTCTGGAAACAGGTG
>JAEZDW010000306.1 GCA_023417955.1 Bacteroidota bacterium | reverse complement strand
AGTCTGTGTCGCGAGCCTGCGGTTACCGGTTTAAGTTTCTTCAACGCCATCGCTCAAATATTATACGTTGCTATAAAAATCAATTACTTCACCCTGGGCGAGCGTTACGATCGCTTTCTTATACCCCGGTCTGCGGCCCGACAGAATACCAGTCTTCGTGTAACGGGTCTTCTTCTTACCCATCACGTTCTGCGTATTCACGCGCTCCACATTCACACCATACTGCTTTTCTACGGCTCTCTTGATCTCAACCTTATTGGCATCCATATCCACGATGAAACCGTACTTTCCTTTCTCATTGAGAGCGGAAACTTTCTCAGTAACCAATGGTCTCTTCAGAATACTCATTACTGTTTATTTAATAAGGTTTCGATTTTACTTAATGAGCTCTCAACGATGATCACATTGTCTGCGTGCATGACATCATAAGTAGTGATGTTATCAGCAGTCGTGATTTTCGCATTGCTAATATTTCTTCCGCTCAAGATCACGTTCTTGTTAACCTCAGGAAGGATTAACAACGTCTTCTTGTCATTAAGAGAGAGTGCGTTCAGCAGCGAGAGATATTGCTTCGTCTTCGGAGCATCAAAGCTGAAGTCCTCGAGGACAGCAATTGAATTGTCCTTAGCCTTGTATGAAAGAGCAGACTTTCTTGCGAGGTCTTTTACTTTCTTGTTCAGTTTGAAAGAATAGTCACGGGGAACCGGACCGAATACACGCCCACCACCTTTAAACTGGGGGTTCTTGATATTACCTGCACGCGCACCGCCGGTACCTTTCTGCTTCTTAAGCTTCTTGCTGGATCCGGAGATCTCGTTACGCTGCTTTGCTTTGTGCGTTCCCTGGCGCTGATTTGCCAGATAGCTCTTCACATCCAAATATATCGCATGATCATTGGGCTCAATGCCGAAGATCACGTCGGAAAGACTCACTTTCTTGCTGGTCTGTTCACCACTCGGTTTTAATACTGCTACTTCCATTACTTCTGAAGGATTACAGTTGAATTCTTTGCTCCCGGAACTGAACCGCTTACAACGATGATGTTTTGATCAGCGACGATCTTCACCACTTTCAGGTTCACCAGCTTCACGCGATCATTACCCATCCGGCCTGCAAGGCGTTTACCTTTTACGACACGGGAAGCGAATGATGCGTTACCCATTGAACCCGGAGCACGAAGACGGTTATGTTGTCCGTGTGTTGCTTCACCAACTCCGGAGAAATTGTGACGCTTAACGACACCCTGGAAACCACGGCCTTTTGAAGTGCCGATAGCGTCCACGAATTCGCCTTCAGTGAAGACGTCGCCAACGCGGATTTCCTTTCCAAGTTCTATGATACCGTCAAACTCCTTACGGAAGTCGCGGAATTCTGCAACTGCACGCTTCGGAGTCGTTCCAGCCTTCTTGAAATGGCCCAGAGCTGCCCGGGATGTGTTGTTTTCTTTTTTGTCGCCAAAAGCAAGTTGAACGGCACGATATCCGTCCGTTTCTGCATTCTTAACCTGCGTTACTACACAGGGACCCGCTTCAATAACAGTACAGGCGATGTTCTCACCGTCCGGACCGAATATGCTGGTCATTCCTATTTTTTTTCCTATAATTCCAGGCATGGCTTAAACCAATTAATGCTGTTTCTCAGGACTTTCTGAACCATTGACCGGGGGCCTTAACCGCTTCCCTGTCAGTGCCGTTCTGGCACTTGTTTCAAAAAGGACTGCAAAGATAGGAACTAAAGTATAGTTAGCAAATGCAGGTTTTAAAATTTTTCCATTTCTGGAATTGCCTCAATAAATGCTCTCTTCCCCATTCTGCGGATACGGTTCCAGGGCAATGAAATGCCCGAAAAACCTCCAAATTGCAATGTTTTCTTTGGTTTTTTGCCGCCACACAGAGAACGGGATACAGGAGACTGAACGACGGCAAACGCGCATCCGACACCTCAACTGCACTAGTCCACTGCCCGGGAAGCAGGATACTCCCGGGTCGCACTTCTATCTAACCCAAATTCCCTAACATTGCACGGCATGTCAATCCTGATGAAGTCCCGCTGGTTACTGCTCTTTATTTTGCTCCTGGCATTGTTCCTTGTCAATTTGTCGCTGGGGAGCGTCGATATCCCCCTCAGCGCGATTGTTGCTATCCTGACCGGCAACGACAGCGACCCCGTGTGGACCAGCATCGTTATCGACTTTCGACTCACTAAAGCACTGACTTGTATCCTCGCGGGTGGCGCCTTATCCATCAGCGGACTCGTCATGCAGACACTATTCCGAAATCCGCTCGCCGGCCCTGATGTGCTCGGGTTGACGTCCGGTGCCAGCCTCGCTGTTTCCATTGTATTCATGGGCTACTCTTTGGGGCTTGCAGTTTTCAGTATTTCAAATCCGTGGGCTGTAGCGCTCGCGGCCAGCGCTGGTTCCACCATCGTGTTTTTGATCGTACTCGCTCTGTCAGCAAGAGTAAGGAACAATGCCTCTTTATTGATTATCGGATTGATGATTGGAGCCGGAACTTCTTCTATCGTTAGTGTGCTTCAGTTTATCAGCAAAGCGGAAGATGTGCAGACGTACATGATCTGGACTTTCGGTAGCCTTGGGTCTCTTAGCTGGCCGGAAATCCGCGTTTTGGGAATTGTCCTTGTGACAGGAGGCCTGATCGCATTTATCTCAATTAAAGCAATGAATGCCTGGCTGCTCGGCCCAAATTACGCTCAAAGTCTTGGCATTAAACCTGGCAGGGCTCGCTTCCTTATGATAATGTCATCCAGTATTCTCACGGGCGGCGTCACCGCTTTTTGTGGGCCGATTGCCTTCATCGGATTGGCCGTGCCACATCTTATCAAGCTACTCTTCCGAACACACAATCATAAGGTATTGATCCCTTCTGTTCTGGCCGGCGGCGGCATCCTTCTACTCTTTTGTGATACTTTGGCGCAGTTCCCCGGTCAAAATCAAGTGCTGCCTATCAACGCCATGACGGCTCTGGTCGGCGCACCGGTGGTCATTTGGGTTATCCTTAAGAATCGCATGGTATGAGCAACAAGATCCAACCGGGAACAGAAATGCTTCGACTTAACCAGCTTTCGGTCGGCTATCCTCACCTTACGTTATTCGAGAACCTGAATCTCTCCCTTCATTCCGGGCAGCTTGTTTGCTTCATGGGACCAAACGGTGCGGGGAAGTCAACTTTAATACGAACAATTGCCGGCCTGCAACAACCGCTCGCGGGCTCGGTGCTTGTTCAGGAAGCCGACGTATCTGCGTTGAATCCTGAGAAAGTTGCACTGGTCCTAACCGACCCTGTCAGAGATATCAATATCACTGTTGAAGAAATGGTTTCATTCGGGCGATACCCATTTTTGGACTGGATGGTATCCCTGGCACAGCGCGACAAGGAAATTATCGCGTTTGCAATCGACCGCATCAACATAGGGCACCTCAGAAAGAAAAGACTTTATCAACTGAGCGACGGCCAGATCCAAATGACAATGATTGCACGGGCGCTTGCTCAGGATACACCGTTAATTATCCTCGATGAACCTACTGCTCATCTTGACCTCAATAATCGCGTTGAGATAATGAAGTTGCTCGAAGGATTGGCTCACAATGAGGGCAAATGCATCCTGATGGCAACGCATGAACTTGACCTGGCGTTACAGACATCCGACCTGATCTGGCTCACCGGTAACAACAAGAATATTACCACAGGCATTCCTGAGGACCTTGTTCTCGCCGGGGATTTCGATGAGACGTTTCGCTTCAAAGGTTTTGACTTGAAGACCGGTAAAGTCCAACACCATCCTTTCCGCGGAAGAAGCATCCGGTTGGCAGGAGAGGGTTATGCCTATCTGTGGACGAGAAACGCACTAGAACGTAACGGCTTCGAAGTCACGGATGACTCCGGCGACACACATGTCACCATCACCAGGAGTGAAGAACGTTTCGTCTGGCAGATCGAAGGTGGTAAGACCGTTTACTCTCCCGGCAGCCTACTCGACGAGTTACTTACCTCATAAAATCCATTGATAAATTTCTTCAAACGATTGCACTCCACAAGAGTAAGTTCTTTTCAAAATATTAATTAACTCTGTTGCAACACTTTTGTTAGTTTGTGTCGATTTCCAATTGAACAAATGATAAAAGACAACGATCTATTCCCATATCAATTTGATCCCGCCTTCAAAAAGTCAGTAGCTTATTTCTCAATGGAATTTGCAGTAGACCAACCGTTAAAAATATACAGCGGAGGTCTCGGCTTTCTTGCAGGATCACACCTGAGAAGTGCGTACGAACAAAAACAAAACCTGATCGGCATAGGAATACTCTGGAAGAAGGGCTATTACGATCAGGAGCGCAATCAGGATCAGACGCTTCGAGTAAGCTTCCGCGATAAAGACTATTCTTTTCTGACAGATACGCACATCATTTTTCCGATAACCATACATGGTTCGAGAGTATACGTTAAGGCGTATTTGTTGAAACCAGATGTTCTTAATACAGCACCGCTGTTCCTTCTCACAACGGATATCCAGGAGAATGACTACCTGGCGCAGACCATCAGTCACCGGTTGTACGACCCGAATGAAACCACGCGGATTGCCCAGAGTATCCTCCTTGGTGTTGGCGGAGCGAAACTGCTTGATATCCTCAACCGCGAGACTGAAATATACCACATGAACGAGGGGCACTCGTTGCCTATGTGTTTTTATCTGCTGGAAAAGTACAAGAACATTGAGGAAGTAAGGAAACGTGTAGTCTTCACGACGCATACACCAGAAAAAGCGGGCAACGAAGAACACAGTATTCCGCTGCTTAACAGCATGACATTTTTCGGAGGCCTTACACCTGAACAGGTTAACGAAGCCGTCTACCCTGAAAACGGTATGCTGAATTATACTCTTTCTGCGTTACGGCTTGCGCGGAAGGCCAATGGTGTTTCAAAGCTGCATGGTGACGTTTCCCGGAAAATGTGGGGCGATCAAAAGGGAATCTGCGAGATCACATCAATCACCAACGCACAAAATAAGAGTTACTGGAGCGATCCCGTTCTGGAAAGCGCACTTGAAAAGAACGATGACAACCTTCTGGTTGCACGCAAAAAGGAGCTGAAGCATAAACTCTTCCGAGTTGTAGCAAACCAAACCGGAAAACTTTTTAACGACAACGTGCTCACGATTGTATGGGCGCGGCGGTTCGCTGCATATAAAAGAGCAAACCTCCTGCTGTCGGACTTCAACCGCTTTTTAAGGCTTACGCAAAATTCGAAGTACCCCGTCCAGCTAATCTGGGCAGGCAAACCTTATCCGGAGGACTATGGTGCGATCAATATCTTCAATGAGATTTACTGGAAGACTAAAGATCTGCCAAACTGCACCGTGTTAACCGGATATGAACTGTGGCTTTCGGGTCACCTGAAGAAAGGGTCAGACCTGTGGTTGAATAATCCGAAACTTTATCACGAAGCATCAGGAACATCGGGCATGACTGCAGCTATGAACGGCTCCATCAACATCTCGATCCCCGACGGATGGGTACCGGAATTCGCGAAGCCGGGCGAAAACAGTTTCATCATCGAACCTGCCAACGAACTGCTTGTGGAAGCGTCCCGGGACAAGATTGAAGCCCAAAACCTTTACGAACTTCTCGAGAACGTTGTCATTCCAATGTATTATGAGCGACCCGATGAATGGGTGCGTACCATGAAAAACAGCATGCGCGACATCCTCCCATACTTCGACGGGGCCCGTATGGCCAACGAGTATTACGAAAAGATGTACAAATGACGTGTATGAAATGAATATGAAAGGCAGTATCCCCGGATGCTGCCTTTTTTGTTATCCCAAAAGCTGATGGCTAACTTGCACCAATGGAAAAGACACTCAAGGTCACTCAACTACGGGTCTACCCGATCAAGTCACTTCCCGGCATTTCTTTGGATTCGGTCAACGTACTGCCCAAGGGGTTCGAATTCGACAGACGTTTCATGCTAGTTGATGAAAATGGTATTGCCATCACACAACGTACACATCCTGTCATGTCGCTGTTCAACGTAGCGATGGGTAATAACGAGCTATTGGTCCGGATGACGAATGAATCTGTAACCATTCCGCTTTCACCCTCAACAGGAACAGAATTCACTGCAACGATATGGAACGATACAGTGACAACTATTGAACCGGATGCACATCTTTCCGAATGGTTTTCAAATCATGCCGGTGTCCGGTGCAAACTCGTGTTTTTTCCCGAAGGCAATCCGCGTCGCGTAGATCCGAGGTATGATACCAACGAAAACCACGTTAGTCTTGCAGACGCCTATCCCGTCCTCGTCGTTGGACAAGCGTCACTCGATGAACTGAACCGCCGCCTTGATACGCAGGTTAGCATGACCCGGTTCAGGCCAAACATCGTGTTTAGCGGGGGCGAGCCCTTTGAAGAGGACAATTGGGGTGACTTCCGGATTGGCCAGGGCACTTTTAAAGCCGTGAAGCCGTGCGACCGCTGTGTCCTCATTAACGTGAACCCTGAATCCGGCGAAAAGGGCAGTGAACCGCTCCGCACACTGACGACTTTCCGCAAACAGGGCAACAAAGTACTTTTTGGTCAGAATGTTTTGGTTGTGAGCGCTTCAAAAATCAATGTAGGTGACGAAATTTCCATTGAGAGTTACCGGTAATTTTAGTTGCTTGCCAAAGCGATATGGCTTTCGAATATTTTAAGGCAATTCACATTATTTTCATTGTCACCTGGTTCGCGGGGATATTTTACATTCCGCGATTGTTCGTTTATACGATCGAAACGTATGAAAAGCCTGAACCGGAAAGGTCTATTCTGCTTGCCCAGCTAAAAATGATGACGCGTCGACTGTGGTTTGGAATTACATGGCCGTCGGCAATAATCACTTTGATTATTGGTATTGCCATGCTGATCAAACAGCCAATCTGGCTGCAGCTTTCATTCATGTACATCAAACTCGGACTGGTCTTCCTTCTTTATTGCTATCATTTGTCTCTTCATGTGATATTCAAACAGCTGCAACGTGACGTGGTTCGATACACCTCCCAGCAAATGCGAATATGGAACGAAGTTGCCACGCTCCTGCTGATAAGCATTGTCTTCCTGATTGTAGTGAAGACTGCACTGAGTATAGCATGGGGGCTGGTGGGACTTATCATAATCACCGTTGCAATTTTGATTGGAATTCGCGTCTACAGGAACGTCAGAAACAAAAAATGAAATGAAGAACACTGGATTCATATGCGTCTTGATTTTTACCGCATTATTTACAACATCATGTATTAAGGAAAAGCCCCTGCCAGTATTTGGTGAGCGGGAGGTCGTCAACGGCGACACAGTGTACCACTCCATTGCGCCGTTTCAGTTTCTTAATCAGGATAGCGCGTTAGTAACGAATCAAACGGTGGCCGGTAAAATCTACGTGGCCGATTTCTTCTTCACATCGTGCCGAACGATCTGCCCGATTATGAAAACGCAAATGCTTCGCGTGTACGAAAAAGTCAAAGATGATAACGACGTACTGATTCTAAGTCACACCATCGATCCCGAGTACGACACGGTTGGTTTACTTCGCGATTTTGCAGAGCGACTTGGTGTGTCATCAAAGACATGGCATTTCCTAACCGGTAACCAGGACGATATCTACGACATTGCAGAGAAGAGTTACTTCTCAACCGTTATGGAAGACAGCCTCGAACCAGATGGATTTATCCACAGCGGAGCATTCCTTTTGATTGATCGCAAACAACGAATCCGCGGCAAGTACGACGGCACAAAAGAGGAGGACGTCGACAGGTTAATCAGGGACATCGAAAGACTTAAACGTGAAGGATAGCTTCTCAACACCGGGACGGATTGCCTTACTAAGTGCGGCGATAATTTTCTCAGGCATTCTCCTGTGCTCGTGCACCCTCGACAGCAGGGAACGGGCGCAACGAACAAAACTCCGACAGTACTACATTAAAGGCGAGGAACTCTACAAAATGCATTGCCAGAATTGCCATCAGGCAGATGGCAGCGGCCTTGGTGGTGTCTATCCTCCTCTCCGCGACTCCGACTACATGGTAAACCACCGAGATGACGTCATCTGTTTGATACGTTTCGGAAAAGAAGGTGAAATAATCGTGAACGGAAAGATGTACAACATGCAGATGCCCCCTCAACCGAGTCTCTCCGATCTCGAAGTTGCTGAAATTGCAACTTACATCTACAACAGCTGGGGCAACGAAGGCGGAATATTCGATGTCAAAGACGTGTCGCCTGTTCTCGACAGTTGCCAATAAACACTCACATAAACTTCAGCGTAATTTCGTGCGACAACGACGCGGAATCAAGCTTCACCTTCGCCTTCTCAAATGACGGTGGCCCAAATGTTCCCATTGCGTTATTTCCAAAACCAAAACCCTCCTTCGGAATACCCACGAAGTTCTTATCGAGTTCACCATTGTCATTTGCGTCGTGGAATACGCTTAATCCATACTCCCCTGCAGGAAGATCAGTGAATTCAATGGAAACTTCGGTGCCGTTCGCCTTAACCGATTTCGTCTGAAAGGCTTTGTCGAGAAAAGAATCTTCACTGTTAAACAGGGCAACCCGCACTGTGCCTTCCGACTGTTTGATGTTTTTCACTTTAACGACCAGCTTGTGCTGCCCATAACCTGCCGTGACTCCTGCAAGTAAAAGTGCACTAATGAGACTTGAATAAAACAACTTCATACCTTTTCTTTTTTGACCCAAAACTGCGCCGTTAAACCTCTTGAATGAAATTTCCATTACCGAGGTGTCTTTTTTCGTTACCCGATTGTCGAAACTCCTCCCTCAGACTATTTAACTTTTCATTAACAAATGAGAGCTCCCATTAACCGGTAAAAATGCAAAATTTACAAAAGGACCCTCCTGACGTCATCTCAGGATGATTGTCATGCGGGAAATACGTAAATTTCTTTTCCAAACCTCCAATCGTATGCCTGCCCTCACCCTGAAAATCAACAACAAAGATTACACCATTGAGGTGGATCCGAAGATGCCTCTGCTTTGGGCTATCCGTGACGTCGTCGGTCTGACCGGCACAAAGTACGGATGTGGAATTGCACAATGTGGCGCGTGTACCGTTCATCTCGACGGACTTCCCGTGCGCTCCTGCTCGATACCAGTGTCTGCCGCGACCAAACGCAACATCACAACAATTGAGGGCTTATCTGAAGATAATTCCCATCCTGTTCAACAGGCATGGATCATGGAGCAGGTACCCCAATGCGGCTATTGCCAGTCGGGACAAATCATGGCAGCTACCGCCCTCCTGAAAAAAACGCCGAGCCCAACCGACAAGGACATCGACACCGCCATGCAAGGGCATATTTGCCGCTGTGGCACTTACCCCCGTATTCGCAAAGCGATTAAAACGGCTGCTACCATCATGGGACAAAAAGCAAGTAAAGGCTAATCTAAACCCCTCGCTGCATGGAAACTACTAACAAGATATCACGTCGCCTCTTCATAAAAGCATCCGGGTTAACCGGCGCGGCTCTTTCGCTCGGTATTTTTTCTCCTGCAAACGGACAGACCGCGAAGGTGATGCACAAAGAGGTGGCAGAAAGCCTCGGCATTGCAATCAATGCATGGATCTCAATTGACACAACAGGAAAGGTGACGATTATCAATCACCGCGCGGAAATGGGCCAGGGCTCATTTCAGTCGGTACCACAAATGATCGCGGAGGAACTTGAGGTCGACCTGAATGCAATTAACATTGTCTTTGCTGAAGGAAGTCAAACAAAATATGGAAGCCAGATTACGGGAGGAAGCTCGACTATCCGAGGCTCGTATCAACGCCTCCTGCGACTTGGGGCAACGGCGCGTGAGATGCTTGTAAAAGCAGCCGCCGAAAAGTGGAACGTACCAGCAACAGACTGTGTAGCCACCAACGGCACCGTTACTCACAAAGCTTCTGGCAAAAAACTCCACTATGGAGAACTTGTGGAAGCCGCGAGTAAGTTAACTCCGCCTGAAAACGTCGCGCTCAAAGACAAGAAAGATTACAAAATCATCCGCAAGCCGATGCCTCGGCAGGATACGCCGCCGAAGGTAAACGGCAAGGCAGTATTCGGCATCGATAAAAGAC
>JAEZDW010000233.1 GCA_023417955.1 Bacteroidota bacterium | reverse complement strand
ACACAAGACAGTCGCGGCCGGACAACGTTTGCGCTATGTGCGGAAATCAGAAGGGATCAGAAGGCCTTCAGGGTCAGGTTGAATTCGACGTCAAGGCATTCCTGTACCTGAATCAGTCCCATCATTTTCTGAGGAGGTTCCAGTCGGAAGTCGGCGAAATTCACTTGTTGAACTCCGGTAAGCAGAAGTGTTTCGGGGTTGGGAGTACGGGCAAAATAACGGACTGTATACCGTTTAGTGGCTCCGGCAAGGGTGATATCGACTACCCCATCGACGTAGCTTTTATCCTGTATGGAACTCTTGCGAAACGAACGAAAACAGATTTCAAGTTCGGGATAATGATCAGACTTCAACGTTTGCCAGAAGTCGCGGGTGATCTGCCTGTTACCACAATCGAAGCTACGGATTGGGATTCGCATCCTGTTTCGCGTGAGTTTCATTTCAATCGAGGAAGTCGCTCTTATATACTCGAGTGTGTCGCCAAGGCTGTAGGAATTCAGCAGACACTTGAATGTATTAACATTGGTAGCCCCATGAATAGCAAGCCTGCTTGTAGGGTCGATAACCCATCGGCCCTGCTCTGAAAAACCACTTGCGACCAGTAGAAGAAGAACTGCAACAAGAGTGTTTATTAGCTTTTTCATGGCACCATTGACTTATCGTTTTAACAATGAAAGTAGTCCCGCTGCGGGACTACTTTCTATTTGAGTTTATGCGTGAGCCCCGCGATTAGAAACCGATCACGGCTTCGATCACGATACCATCAAACTCTGCTCCGTTGAATCGTCCGGTCCAGGCATTACCTGTATATTTCTGCTGCACGTACTCTACCTTAGTCAGGACGTTGCGGGTAAGGAACCAGCCTGCACCGAGTTGGAGTCTGCTGATATCCATAGTATCGGTCATGTCATCGCGTGTCTTACCAGATACTGTGTTGTAACGTCCGCCTACGAAGAAGTTCTCCTGTCCACCGAACCTGTAGACCAGTTCACCGGCGAGTTGAGTAAATGAACCTGCTTTGGCAACCACGTTTCCACCCTGCACGATATCCTCTGCACCGTCAGCCAGTTCATACACACCATAAAACTCAAGACCTTTATATTTCAAGAAGGGGTTCACCTGTATTGCAGTCAATTTAGTGAATCTTGCATTGTACCTGCCGTCGAAGTCAGTGTAAGTCACTGTATTGTTATTGTTGGGATCAGGCAATGTGCGTAACACGTGATAGTATCTTGAACCGGCGCGGTCGCCACCGTACAACCAGGTTCCGGTTGTAGTACCATGGTTTCTGTACCAGGAACCGGTAAGTCTCACGCGAAGGTCTTCAGACAACTGCTTGTCATAACCAACTTTACCGAAGAATGAAGGCTTGTTGTCAGATGCGTCGGTATTCACCACGTTTTGGTTCAGTTTACCGTTGGTTACACCAAGTACTACAAGGAATCCTTTGTTCTGTACAGTCACTTCACCGAAGGCTTCTGTTGCGAACGCATCCATGATAAAGTTTTCAACGAAGGGGTTATAAAGGGCCTGGGCGTTATCGCTTCTTCTGAAGTGGTTGTCGCCGTAGTTGAACTCATCGAGACCGATACGGATTGTCGTATACTTCATGATATTTTCCATGAAGCCGGGTTTGATGAAATCGAGTTTGTCGATTTGCATGTGACCACCTTTTACCCAGGCTTCGTTATGGTGCCGGGCGGAGAAGTAGTTTCTCAGGTGCAAACGAACACCATCGTACAGCTGAACGTCAATATTCAGGTTAGCTGTGGGAAGGTTGAAATCGGAACCAAGTTCCGCCAGATTGTTTTCGGAGTTGGATTGGCTCAGGCTTTGGAACTGCATTGCGAATCCACCGCCTAAACGCACCTTGATACCATCATATTCAACAGTGTCGACCTTTGGCGTTTCGAAGACGTTGATACCGCCTTTGTCCTGAGGTCTGAAGTATTGCAGCGCAGGCTGCTGAGCGAATGCGCTCTGGGCGAACGTTATGAGCGTTACGAGGCTCATTAATTTAATTGTGTTCTTGAGTACCATAGTGGTAGTTATTTAAAGTTAGTATGTTTTTTTTATTGGACTATTGTTTTCGCGTCAAGGACCAGGTCGAAGTTTACTGTCACTTCGTCACCAACTTTGACGGTTCCCATCATTGCTGTTGGCGGATCCATTTTGAATTCTGACATTTTGAATGTTCTGGAAAGTGTCAGTCGGATATCACCGTTTTCGAGAACTGTGTACTTGCCCTGAACATCCATGGGTTTGGAAACCCCTGCCATGGTCAGCGTGCCGTTGGCATCAATTGTACCGTTTGCGGCGTTAATCTTTGCGTTGGTGACTTTGTAAACAATGTTAGGGTTCCTGGAAGCGTTGAAGGCATCATATGTTTTGTTGTCCATCATCTTACCCTTCGTGCTCTTGATGCTTTCCACGGGTACTTTTACCTCCACATTTTTTATCTCTTTAAGTTGGCTGCCGCTGATCAGGAATTCACCCCTGACTTCAGCTTTTGTAATTTCAGACTCCCAGTCGTGAAGTGTGGATGAGCCCTGAACGGACATTTTGTTAGCCTTTACGAGTATGTTCTGGCTCACGCCGTTGGTGAAGACCACCATCATCAGGGCGGCTGTCAGCAGGATTGATATTTTGTGTCTCATATCTCCGTGGTTTAGAATTAATACTCAAATGTATCCGCAGGAATACACCCGAAACCTGACGTTTCCGTATGAAACATGGTGATTTTACTTAATGAGGAAGCTGACGAAAGTCAGAAAAAGGGGCTAACTCATTTAAAAACAGCCAAATGAATAACTGCCTCAGGCACCGGGTTTCGGGACATTTGAACGAAAGCCTTTTTTTCTTTTGACAAAAACCTTTTTGGGTTACCTTCAATAGACAATTCCCTCATCACTTTACGACGGTTGCCTGACTTGCAGCGGCCGGGTTTCTTTCTCACACGGACGTTCTGCATTGTGGTAGCCGAACCTTAAAAGTTCTTACCATGAAGAACCTGTGCGCCGACACTTCCCTCCGATTCTATATCAGCGACTCAGCGTTCTTCGTGCAATTCTTCCACTTCAAAATCATATCGCCATGAAAGTCTATGATGAAAAGCACATCAAGAACATTGTTCTGTTGGGTGCGCCCAAGGCCGGCAAAACTTTGCTGGCCGAAGACATGCTGTTTGAAGCCGGTATCATTCACCGGCGCGGTTCGATCGAATCGAAGAATACCGTATCGGACTACCACGAAATTGAGCAGGAACGCGGAAACTCCGTGTTTGCAACGCCTCTTCATACGGAGTGGCAGGATTACAAAATCAACATCATCGATACGCCCGGTTTCGATGACTTCGTCGGAGAAATGATTTCCTCAGTGCGCGTAGCCGATACGTGCGTGATGGTTATCAACGCCCAGCATGGCGTCGAGGTAGGCGCCGAATTAATATGGAATTATATAGACCAGTTCAGCAAGCCCACGATTTTCGCAATTAATCAGGTCGACCACCCAAAGGCTGATTTCGATGCAGCTCTGGCGTCGCTTCGCGCGCATTTCGGATCTGCCGTGACGCAAATGCAGTACCCCCGCAACAGCGGTGAAGGCTTCAACCAGATCATCGACCTGCTTAAGATGGTGATGTACGAATTTCCCGAGGAGGGCGGGAAACCAAAAAAACTCCCTATTCCCGAAGATGAACAGGAAAGAGCGCGCAAGCTTCACAATGACCTGGTTGAAAAAGCTGCCGAGAACGACGAACAGCTCATGGAAAAATATTTTGAAAAAGGAACGCTCGACGAAGACGAACTTCGTGCGGGCCTCAAACTCGGCATGATCCATCATGATGTGTTTCCTGTGTTCTGCATGTCAGCAAAAAAGAATATGGGTAGTGGAAGAATGATGGGTTTTATCGACAACGTGGCGCCGTCTCCGCGTGAAGCTAAACCGGAAATCACCGTCGAAGGGCAGGAACTTGCTTTCGATCCGGACAAGCCAACTGTCCTTTTTATGTTTAAGTCGCACCTCGAACCGAACCTCGGCAAACTTTCATTCTTTAAAGTGATCAGTGGTGAGGTCACCACGAATATGGAACTCGTCAACAGCCAGACGGGTACTGTTGAGCGGCTGAATCAGCTGTTTATTATGGATGGCAAAACACGCACCTCCGTTGACAAGCTCGTGGCAGGTGACATAGGGGCGACGTTGAAGCTAAAAGATACCTTTACAAATCAGACGTTGCGCAGCAAAGGATTTGATGTTACGATCAAACCGATCGAATATCCGGCACCTCGCATTCGAACTGCAGTAGTCGCACAAAGCAAAAATGATGATGAAAAGATCGGTGAAGTTTTGCACAAGATACACCAGGAAGACCCCACCATTGAAGTTCAATACGCGAAGGAACTGAAACAACTGCTGATCTCTGCGCAAGGCGAATTGCATCTGGCTGTTTGCAAATGGTTCCTTGAAAATGTGTATAAGCTTCACATTGATTTTGTTCAACCACGAATTTCGTATCGCGAAACGATTAGAAAACCCGCGATTGCAAGCTATCGCCATAAGAAGCAATCCGGCGGTGCAGGACAGTTTGCAGAAGTTCACATGAAGATCGAGCCGTATGTCGAAGGGATGCCGGAACCGACAGATTATACGATCCGTGGCAAGGAAGAAATCGCCCTTCCCTGGGGTGGAAAACTCGTTTTTTATAATTGTATTGTCGGCGGTGTGATCGACCTGCGCTTCATTCCGTCAATACAGAAAGGGGTAATGGAAAAAATGGAAGAAGGACCGATTACGGGTTCTTATGTGCGGGATGTCAGGGTGATGGTGTTCGACGGCAAAATGCACCCTGTGGATTCCAATGATATTTCATTCAAGATTGCGGGAATGATGGCTTTCAAGGATGCCTTTATGCGCGCAGAGCCTCAGCTTTTAGAACCCATATACGAAGTTGAAATATCGACGCCGGAGGATGTGATGGGAGAAGTGATGGGCGATCTCCAAACGAGACGTTCATTAATTATGGGTATTGATACAAAAGGAAGCTATCAGGTTATCAAAGCCCGGACTCCGCTAGCGGAACTTGATCGCTATACGACCTCATTGCGATCATTGACGCAGGGACGCGCTCATTTTGTGCAGCAGTTTGCAGAATTCGCGCCAGTGCCGTTCGAAATTCAGCAGAAACTTGCAAAACTGACGAGTGAGCTCGAGGTCGCGTAATCTTGAATTCCGCGTGATTTAACAGGAAGGTGCCGGCAGTGGGCACCTTTCTTTGTTAATGCGGCTGGCAAATCAGCAGATGATTCCAAAAAATGCCAATTCCAAACGATTGCATGCATTGTTCGCGAATCTTCTTTTCATAGATTTGTTATAAACCGACTATTCTGGTGAGCAATGCGATCGTCATAATACCGACCTACAACGAACGTGAAAACATTCGCGCAATCATTGACACTGTGTTCAGTTTACCCAAAGATTTCCATATTCTGATTGTCGACGACAACTCTCCTGATGGCACGGCCGACATTGTTGAAGAGCTGCAGGAAGTCTACAATACGCCATCGGAAACGAAGCTCCACATGCTGAAACGCTCGGGCAAACTTGGACTGGGTACAGCATACATAACCGGATTCAAATACGCGATTGCAAATCAATATGACTTCATCCTTGAGATGGATGCAGATTTCTCTCATGATCCCAAAGATCTGGTGAACCTGTACCTGACGTGCAAGGAATTTGGCAGCGACGTTTCAATTGGTTCCAGGTACGCGACAGGTGTCAATGTTGTAAACTGGCCAATCGGTCGCGTTCTGTTATCGTACTTTGCGAGTAGTTATGTGCGTATTGTTACAAGCATACCGATACGCGACACCACGGCGGGTTTTGTTTGTTACAAAAGGAAAGTACTTGAAACGATTCCACTTGACGAGATCAAGTTTGTCGGGTATGCGTTTCAGATAGAGATGAAGTTTCTTGCCTGGAAGTTTGGCTTCCAGCTTAAAGA
>JAEZDW010000402.1 GCA_023417955.1 Bacteroidota bacterium | reverse complement strand
AACCACAACCGTTAACAGGAGTGCGCCCGCGAATCGGGATGCCAACATATCAAGAAAACCGGAAGTGCGCGGACAGCAGACAATCCGTTCCGCCCCCACGCAGCGCGAGTCGCGATCCGGTTCAACGAGTTCATCCGGAAATCAAAATGGAAACAACGGACGCTCACGAGAAATAAAAAGAGGAAGGTAATCTTCCTCTTTTTTTGTTTCTGTGCGGCGTAAATCGGAATTGCATTACATTTGTTCGTAAAGCGATTTAAACATTGTCAGATATGAACACAGCCGAAGCACAACTCGAACGATTGAAGTTTCCGATTGGTCCGTTTAAACCAAAAGAAAACATCACACGGGAAGATCTAAAACAATACCTTGAGACAGTTGCCAATGCCCCTGCCCAATATCGCGCAATCGCTGCAGGCTTGACCGACGACGACTTAAAGAAAACATACCGGGAAGGAAGCTGGACAGTACAACAAGTGATCAACCACGTTGCCGATATGCATGTATTGCATTTCTTCCGAATGAAATGCGCACTAACCGAACCTGATTACAAAACCATTACGCTTGTGAATCAGGATGCGTGGACCCAAACGCCTGACGGGCTGAATGCACCGATTGAAGATTCTCTCGATATCATCGAAAGTATCACAAGGCGACTGGTCTTTCTGGTCAAATCCTTAGATGAAAGACAGCTTGCCATTACGTATTACCATCCTGTTCGCAGGATCACATTAAATCAAAAGCAGGCTGTATCGATGACGGCGTGGCACGTTGCGCATCACCTGGAGCATCTTCGTATTGCATTGCACTCGTAGGAGTGCGAACTGCGCTAGGTTGTCCAAAACACAATAAGAAATAACAGCGTACGGTAAACGAAGTGCGCAGCGATGAATGAGGCTAGTACAGGAATAGTCTTTATAATTGTCCAAACCCAGGACTCGCGGTAGAAGCGTTTGATCGCGATCGCGAAATAGGCAGGAAACGCGATCAGGAATAACCAGCCGTAGATCGGGAAAAATACCTGCGCTTCAATTATCCCGCTGTTAACCAGAACTTTCAGGACCACATTCGCCAGGATGCTCAACAGCATAACGAAGGCAATGATGTAAACTGAAAACACGATGTGATCCGTAAAGTAATAACGCTTTCGGAAATAGATTGCCGCAAGCAATAACGCCATTACCGGTGCATGCAAAATGATTACTGTCTTACTAATTGCGGTAGACTGACCATCGTACTGTTTCTGATACGCATCCAATGTTGTTTCTCTGGCAGCCAGACGATGTTTTACCATAGCATTGGCGAGACCGCTGTGTTGTGGTTGGAACAGTTGTTCACGCAGAGACAGATTCAAATCTGACAGATGTACAGCAAAAAAGTAAACGAGGTTTATAAGCAGGAACAAACTCAACGGAGTCATGTAACGTTTCCTGCGGCCCTCGAGGTATTCAGCGGCAAGAAACCCCGGTTTCGATAATAACAACCAGAGATTCTTGAATACGTTGTTCTCAAGAAAGAAAGCCGCGCCAAAAAACTGATAGATGAAATGCCGGATCGTGCGTTCCTTTTCCTCGATTTTCTTTTGTCCGCACTCGTAACAAAACTTTCCGGCAAGCGGGGTACCGCAGTTCAGGCAATTGTCGGAGGAGTCTACCATGAAAACGAATTACGCAATAATATTCGATTCCTCAAGCTTGTTTAACGCATCGAAATAACAACCTTTCCTCTAAACGCGGCAGTCGCATAATACCGAAACGCCTCCCGGATTTCCGCCATTGGAAAAACACGGTCCACAACTACCCGGACTTTGCCATCTTTGAGCAGTGTTTCAAAATCGTCGAGTCCTTTATTTGTCCTGTATGTGAGCATGCCGACGTGTCTTTCCTTGTCCGATATCAATTTTCCGAATGCCATAGTTTGAAAGATCGCGCGCATCGTGCCGCCTATCATCAGAAATTTTCCGCCACGATTCAGCATTCGTTTATATGTTCCTGGGGGATGCCGCGCAACCACATCAACAATCAAATCAAATTTCTTCCCTGTAGTCGTGATGTCAGTCCTGCGATAGTCCACCACATCGTCTGCGCCTAATGAAGTGAGCATATCCAGTTTTGACTCAGCATCGACTGCGGTTACAATTCCGCCAACTGCACGTGCGAGTTGAATAGCAAACGTACCCACACCCCCGCCTGCACCAATTATCAACATGTGTTGACCAGCACGCAGCTCGCCTTTGTCGCGCACTGCCTGGAGGGCCATCAGCCCGGCCTGGGGTATAGCCGCCGCTTCTTCGAACGTGATGAACGCCGGTTTTGGAACGAGCCATTTTTCCGGCACTGAGACGTATTCGGCAAAACCGCCCCAGCCTACTTCGTTCAGATCGCCATAGACTTCGTCGCCAGACTTGAAACGCGTGCATCCGGAACCAGTTGCCACCACCACCCCCGCGATATCCGCACCAGGAATTTGATGGGTGGGTTGAAGTAGTCCCCACATCCTCACAATCCATGGCTTACCCCGAATCATATCCCAATCCCACGAATTGATGGAAGCTGCATGCACCCGTATCAATACTTCTCCATCTTTCGGTACAGGTGTTTCTCTTTCCTGAACAGACAATACATCAGATGTTCCGTAATGCTTATAAACAACTGCCTTCATGAAATTTTCGACAAGGGATTATTCTAAATTCTTACCGTCGGTCCGATGACATACCAAAACACAAGTGAAACGGGTATGATGATTGCTGTCAGAACTTTGAGCAGCAACGTCTTTCCATAGGCGGATGCAACAATGAACAAGATCAGATGCAGCAATAAGACCACAACTATGGCCAATGCAAACAGCGCCAACCCTCCTGCTGCATTTGTGTGCATACCGGATACCGGTTTCTTGGGCATAAAAAATACGAGACCGTTAATTATGATGATCAGAACGTTAATTACCTGTAGTAGTTTAATCATTGTACCTGGGTCTGCTGATTTGCTTCTGACTGATGTTTGATGAATGCCGTTGGTGTTTCACCAGTAAACTCGCGAAACGCTTTTGAGAAATGAGGCACATTATTAAATCCTACTTCAAAACAGACTTCACTGACAGTTCGCCCTGACATCAACAAGACCCTGGCCTTTTCAAGTCTGAATGTTCGCAGCAGTTCGCCCGGTGACTGATCCGTAATCGCCTTCAGTTTTCGGTGCAATTGCATACGGCTCATTGCCATTTCGTTAGCGAGTTCATCAATACCAAATTTAGGATCGGAATGGCGCTGCTCAATGCATGCCATTAGTCGGGTAAGGAAAGTTTCGTCACGGGATGTAACCGGAATGTTTGATGGCTTCAGGACGACGTTACGTGAGAATGCACGTCGTAAGCGGGCGCGTTGCGCAATAAGGTTGTCAACACGGGCAACCAGTTCTTCACCGTTGAAAGGCTTGGTAAGGTAGTCATCCACGCCTGTGACAAACCCCTCAAGCTTACTGGCGAGATCGGCACGCGCCGTCAACATCAAAACGGGTATGTGTGACGTCGCATCATTCTGCCTCATTTCCGCGCAGAAGGTCCTGCCGTCCATTTCAGGCATCATCCAGTCGCTAATAACAATATCCGGTACTGTCTGTCGTGCTCGCTCAAGGGCAAGTCTCCCATTTGAAACGACCTCTACGCGATACCCGGGGCGCAGCAAGTCACCAATAAACGCGCCCATTTCGGGGTGATCCTCAGCCACCAGAACAAGCGGTTGAGGTTCACTGCCATCGGAAGGCAGTGATATCCGATCTTCGATATAAGCATTAGTGATGTTGATTGCTGCAGAGTCAGCCTGTTCGATAACAAAGCCACGCCGTCCGTAATATTCAGGATCAGCCGGCACACTCACGACAAAGCAGGAGCCCTCGCCGTCGACGCTTGTTGCAGACACTGAGCCGTGATGCACTTCAGCAAGTTCCTTCACCAATGCCAGTCCGACGCCAGCACCTGCCACGTGTGATTGCTCTGAATGCGCCTGGTAAAAGCGCTCAAAGACGTGCGCAATTTTATCTTGCGAAATCCCCCTGCCTGTGTCAACTATCTCAAGTTGAAAGTCTCCATCAGGCTGCGATGCGCGAAGTTCAATCCTGCCACCTTCATGCGTGAACTTGAATGCATTCGAGAGCAGGTTATTGAGTATCTTTTCCAGCTTGTCGCGATCGAAACAAACGTGATGAACACTTGAAGCGACAATGCATTTGAAGTCAATACCCCGTTGTTCTGCGAGTGTTTCGAAGGCGCCCGCGATCAGACGCACAAAACCCGCTGCATCGTTTATTGAAAGGTGTAAAGGCATCGTTCCCGACTCGAGTTTTGCAAGATCCAGCATCTGTTCTGTGAGCATGTGCAGCTGTTTCGCATTCCTGAGCATGGTATCCATCTGGCGTCGCTTGTCGCTGTCAGCCTCGTCTTTCAGGTACCGCTCCAAGGGAGCCATAATCAACGTGAGTGGTGTTCGCAACTCATGAGAAATGTTCGTAAAGAATTGCGACTTGACGGCATCCAGTTCGAGTAATTTTTTATTCGCCTTCGTTTTCACCTGGTATCTGTTGTAAAGGACTACTGCCAGAATCAGCATAAAACCCGCGACGACAATAAGCATTTGCTGCTGCGACGACTTGACCTCATTCTCCGCATTGAGAATTCGTATCGCGTCGTCTTTCTTTTCGCTTTGATATTGCGCTTCAAGGGCGAGTGCATCTTTCCTGTTTTGTATTGTTGTAACGGAGTCCCTGAGCGAAATGAAGTTTCGGTAGTAGTGCAGCGCAAGTTTGTCATTGCCCAGTTTTTCATACATCTCGCTCAACGCTTGTAGCGCGTCCATGCGCAAAGGCCCGAAGCCCTTGAGACCTGCAATAACCAGGGTGGTATCCAGGTAAGCCTGCGCGTCCTTCCAGCGCTCAAGCGACATCGCCGTTTGGCCTATCGCCGAATACGCATAAGCCATGAGGAGCGTGTCCGGCAAGGCCTTAACAGTAGTCAATGCACCTTGATAGTTTGTCCACGCGTCCGAAAATCGTTTCTGATCAAAGAGAATGTTTCCAATGCTTATGAAAGTCTCCGCCATCTCAAGACGGGCATTCAGCGAATCGAAAATAGTGTTTGCTCCTGCATAAGCTTCGAGCGCCTCCGCGGCCTTACCCTGCTTGCGGTAAATTCTCCCGAGCAACCGGTACGAGTACGCCACCGATGCCGGTACTCCGGCTTGCTGCGCTACCTCAAGGCTTCGTTGAGCATATTCGAGTGCCTTGTCCGTTTCGTTCATCAGATTGTGAAGGTTGCCGATGTTGGACAATGGCTGCGTGAGTCCTTTCAAATCATTGGTCGATTCAAACAGCCTTGTTGCCGTAATGTAATCGCGCAACGCCTCCTGATATTTGTTTTGTTCACGATATACATTACCCCGGGCGTTGTAAAGGGCTGCCTCCACCGACGACGACTCACTGGTGCCGGATACGAGCTTTATGCCCTTATCAAGAGTCTCTATTGCTGTATCATACCGTATCAGGCGCTGCAGCGCGATTCCGGCTTGCAGGTAAAAATCACCCGCTGTCTGCGATGTTGGATCAGCATTCACCGCACTGTCGTAATACAGGCAGGCCGTACGGAGGTGGTTGTTATGTCTGTAAAGGTCTCCGGCATTCCCGAACGCCCGGGCTATCCATTCGGGATTGCCGCTGGTTTTCGCAAGGTTAATCGCGGAGTCTTCCGCCGAAATTGCGGCAGTCCAATCAGACTTCACCAGAGACTGCGCTTGTTCGTGAAGGCGATCAATCTGCGCGCGCCCATCCTCCACTGACTGCGCAGCAAGCTTCAAAGGTGCCGGCATTACCAGCATGCAAAACGCCAGGACAACGATCAGGGTTCGGATCATGACGAGGAGGTCTTATCGAAAGATACAATTCCGCGTCCGGATTGTGTCGAAATCGCGAACGAAAATGCGTGTTCGTATTCAGGCGTTACGAAAACAACACGATCTGATATGAAATCGATAGCCGCCCAGACACACCCGGACCTACCTTATCATTCAAAAAACAAGTATTATGAAGCGTCTGAAGTTTGCTATTCACGGACCAGGCATTGCACTAATTGCCCTCATTGCAGCCTGCTCCGACAGCTCGGAGCCTGATCCCTCACCGAACCCGGGACCGGGTCCAGGACCAGGTATAGGAACGCTCACGTTAACCGAAGCCACCATGTGGCAATTTTGGGGTGAGACGATCACCATCAAAGGCGAAGGATTCAGTACAACGAAGTCTGAAAACCTGGTGAAGTTTGTGAATGTTACTCCCACATCATGCAGTCTTAATTACACTTCCGACGGCGGGGATCTGGAAATTGTCTCCGCATCCGAAACACAACTGCAGGTGCGGATACCTTTTGCCTATAATAGTTTTGGTGAACCATCGTGTGGCCCTTCAACGGTTGACATCGAAGTAACTGCCAAAGGAAAGAAAGGAAAGCTGACCGGCGTAAAATTCACAGGTCTCCCCTATATCGGCAAGTTCAGTTATCATTATGGCGGCTTCGGCGATCCTAATTACCATACCCTCGGTGACTCCGTGCTGCTCACTGCCGGAGTCCTGGGACTTCATCAGAAAGAATCTCCCTGGCATGACAAACTAAGGTTGTCCGTCAATGGCGAAGTGGTTCCATTCAAGTTCAGATCAATCGCGAAGCAATATGGCCCGGCATTCGTTCTACTGCCTGAAATCTTCAGTGACGTGAGCTGCCCGATGGGAATAGACGGCTATGACAATGCCCGCAAAGCAACCTTCAGGTTCTACTTTAATGGAACAATGAAGGAGGCCAGCCGCGAATTGTACATTGCCAAACTCAAAAAGGCGACGTTTGCCTGCCACGACTGTGAAAGTACCGTGTCAAAAACCAATGACGAAACCGTAGTGTGGGAGATTAGGGGCTCCTACATGATGTTCCAGTCCGGAGTAATTTCGCCCACCTCGCCAACAGGTTGTGGATCAACGCAGGAATTTGAAATTGTTCCCAACGCAGAGTTAATCAAGTTCTCAATACCGACGGCAATTCTAACGGTGGATTGTTCTTACAGCATTTTTCTTACGAATCACTGCGGCCACAACACGCCCATCGGAACCGTATTGATTAAGTGAGATTCGCTGAGAAATTATGTTGATATCAAGCGCGTGATTCGCTGGAGGCGGATGCCCTTATCACCAGCTCTTCAACTTCGAGCGGAAGAACGACGCGGAAGCGCGACCCTTTCCCCGGTTGCGACTCGACGTCTACCGAGCCGTGCAGAACTTCGAGTTGTGACTTGATCAGATAAAGTCCGAGGCCTCTGCCGGCGACGTGCGTATGAAATCGCTTGTAGAGCCTGAATAATTGCGACGCATGCTGATCGGTGTTAAAGCCCAGCCCGTTGTCAACCACTTCGAGAACAGCGTTGCGATCTTCGATCCGGCTCGATGCTACCACACGAAGCGTGCGATCCGGTGAGCGGAACTTCATGGCGTTGCTTAACAAATTATAGAAGATACTCTGAATAATCGGTCGCACTGTCACAAACTCCGGCAACTCAAAGTTGGTGATAATCTGCTCCGAACCTGTAAGTCCATCCTGCAGCAGGTTCCTGCTTCGGGCCCACTCCTCCTCCAGGTTTACCAGTTCACGTACCTGGTGGGGGGTGTTCCGCAGATCAAGGAGATCGCTGAGGTCTTTGATGATCAGATCAAGGTCGGAAGCCGTCGTATGGATCAGATTAATCC
>JAEZDW010000128.1 GCA_023417955.1 Bacteroidota bacterium | reverse complement strand
CCGTATCGCGGGTATCATAGTACAGCGTCTTACGACGGAATGATGCTACTGTCGAATTATCATTTACGGAATCGCGGCCGGCCCCCCCGATGATCCTTACGAGAATACTTTTTGGTGCATCACCAGTAATTATAAACTGGTCGTCGCCCTGCAATCCGTAGATTTGAATTTCCTTCGTTTCGGATTCACGGAAGGTGCGTGCATAGAAGCCGCGACTTTGTTCACCCTTCTTGTTAATCTTGTACCCTTCCACTCTTACGTCGCCGTTCCCGAGGCGATGGATGACAAAACGTTCCTGCTTATTGGATCCTGTAATAGTCACTTCGCGAGACAGATATCGATGCATATCGCGTGCATAGCCTTTGAGTTTTTCGCGTCTCGCTTTTAGCTTTCGTATGATCTCAGGACCGTCAAGTATATAGATTTCCTCCGGCCATTGCTGGACAGCGGCTTCGATAACATCATCGGTAAGCTGATTCGCCAATGCCTCGGCCTCTTTAAGCCACACTTGCTCTTCGACTCCGTTCAGGAATGTGCGATCAAAATGGCGTGCATTGTATGCAATACCGGGAATCCAGTTGATGTCGTAGTTAAACCCCTCGAATTTTGGTAATGCCCATCTTCGACTCCATATTTTGGGAAGGATGCCTTCGTTCACGAAGAACGCCTGGTCCCGGTCTCGGGGAATTGGGCGAAACAATTCAAGTTTACCTTTTTCATACGTTGCCCAACGCCATTGGTCGTCGTGCCGATCCCAGTCGCCAATCCAAAGATCAAACAATCTGGAACGTGCCACAAAACGTTGATCAACCTGGTTATCGGTGTCGTCTGCAAGCTTTTCTAAAACTTTACTCGTGGAAATAATATTACTGGAATTACCAAAAAATGCCTTATCTGACCAATCGTCATCGGGTCGCTCTTCAAATATGGCCAGGCTGCCTGCGAAGTCGCGGCGGTACTTTCCAAGCAGCGAATCGTCTGCAATGTAGACCAGCCTGGGGTTAGTATGATAGATACCCGCGCTTTCTGCGAGTTTAGGGATGACCACCGCCCCGTATGGATGCGATGCTGAGATTTGGTCCTGAACGAGATCCTGGGCAAACGTCTTCCTGAACATTTCAGGCACTGCGCCTTCGGGATTTTTCTCAACAGAGCGCAGCACATATTCGCGGCCGGTGGAATCGGCAAGCCTCAGCGACAGTGTTTGCTGGCCACCGCCTTTCTGGAGAACAGTCATTCCACCTGGTTGTTCGCTCAGACGAAAGACCGGAATCTTAACGGGCGTCTGCCACGCATCACGATAGTTCGAACCGAATAAGAAACGGCGCCCAGGACCGGCTGCGTACTGGTGACTTGCACTTACGACAACCGTGTCTTGATTGAGGCGTTTGATTGGATCGGGATGTGAGATCAACTGGCGAACCGGAACGAGTTCTGCAATGTGAACTACTGCGCCGCCCATTACTTCATCATCCACCTGCCAGTATTCGAGTTGTGCACTTCCGTCATTGAGAAATACGGCTTTTACAAAACCCTTCACTCCTTTAGCATAGCGCGCGTAGCGGCCCTTGCGCACGTGACCGGTCTTGCTACCTGAACCACTGACAATATGATGAACACTATCCTTTACGATGTGCTGCAAGGCATGTTCGTGGCCGGCAACGAACATCGAGCCCGGGTGCTCAGCAAGGAGTCGCTGAACAGCCTTGCTGAATTGGTTATAGTTGACATGCTTGATATCCTGGGGGTGTCCGAGAAGCGAACGATACAATGGGTAAATGGACCCCAGTACCGGCATGGGGATATATAAGGCCGGATGCAGATCTACCAATGGAAACAGGTGATCCTGGAAAGTAAAAACTCCGCCGTGGTCGCCATAACTGATTACAGGATGGTGTGCTGCAAGCACAATGCGTTTGCCACGGTTCCTTTCGAACGCATCCTGCAGGAGAACAAAAAGGGTGTTGGGATCCTTGCCAGCGCAATCGCTGTCATCCCCGGGCTTGTCGTAAGCATGCAGAACCCATTGTGAATCGATTATCAGAATAACCAGATCATTGGACAAGTGCAGTTCCACGGGACCGGGGCAACCATCTCTGGGGTACATCGTTATGTTATCGTTCCGGAGCGAGTCGATGAACAGCTGCTGATTCTGCACGAATTCCCATCCGTTGCGCCCCCAACGTTGCCAATCGTGATTCCCGGGAATGAAAATACCTTTTGCCGGCAGTCCTGTTATCCAGCCTGCCTGGGTCCGGAGAATCTCTTCCCCACGCAAACGCGCCTTGTGGCCTTCCGCGGGTAAACCAAAGGGGTAAATATTATCCCCCAGATAAAGGACTGTCGATGCAATCCCTGCTTTTTCAACTTCGCGTCGGAGCACTTCACCAATGGGCGAATCCGTGATTACGGGTTCACCACAGTCACCAATCAGAAATAATGTATACGAGATTTCAGCGTTACTCTGGGCAGGACACACCAAAGCTGTGGACGTCAAAATGAACGTCAACACCAGACCTGCAATCACGCGCACAAAGAAATGATCTATTGGGCAACCAAAGTGTGGCACCCGTTTGTGGATGTTCATCTCCTGGGTAGTCGATTCCGTTACTGGAATATTTTTTACATTAGGCCTTTAAACTATGGAAACAAAACTGATTGCTAAAGCGAAAGCCCTTGCGGAAAAGACATTTTCCGGTGAAGCGTTCGAGAAGCATAACTTTCATAATACCCATCATACGGAAGATGTGGTAAGGGCGGCCGAGCATATTGGAAGAAAAAGTGAATTAACAGATGACGAACTCGAGTCTGTTCTGATCGCAGCCTGGCTTCACGACATCGGCTATGAGCAAGGCTCTTCCAATCATGAGGCAGTTGCCGCTGAAAAAGCCAGGAATATGCTGGAAGGAGAAGGCGCAAGCGAGCAGAAAATCAGGGATGTGGTGGAAGCCATAGAGTCGACCAAAATGCCCCAGCAGCCCAGAGGCATTATTAGCAAAGTTCTATGCGATGCCGATCTGTTTCATTTGTCCACCGATAAGTGTGATGAGAATGGTTTAAACCTCAGGTCAGAATGGAAATCGTTGGGCTTCAAAGACATGAAGGACGAAGAATGGGAACAGTTCAATCTTCAGTTTATGGAAAGCCATCGCTACCATACACCTTATGGGCAAACTGTTCTTGAAGAGGGTAAGCAAGAAAACATCAAACGTCTTCGTAAGGCATTTTTGCAAAACCAGAAACACCGTGGCAATGGAAATTCCCGAGATGACGCCTCTGCAAACCAGGAGTCACTCGAAAAAGAGATAAAACGGCTACGCCAAAAACTTGAAAAAAATAAGAAGTCGAAACCTGAACGCGGGATTGAAACGGTTTTCAGAACCACGTCTCACAATCACATTATGCTGAGCGAGATGGCCGATAATAAGGCGAACATTCTGATCACCATCAATTCAATTATCCTTTCGATCGTTGTATCAGTATTGATCCGTAAGTTGGAGGAAAACCCAAGCCTGCTTATACCCACAATCATGCTCGTGGCGGTGTGTCTCGCTACCACCGTATTCGCCATATTGGCCACCAGACCGATTGTTAATCAGGGGACGTTCACCCGCGAAGACATCCACAGCAAACGGACAAACCTGTTGTTCTTCGGTAACTTTTTCGGTATGCGTATCGAAGATTACGAATGGGGCATGAAAGAATTAATGAAAGACGCTGATTACCTATATGGAAGTCTGATCAAGGACATCTATTTCCTGGGAAAAGTCCTGGGGCGCAAATACAAATATCTCCGACTAGCGTACAACGTCTTCATGTATGGATTTGTACTTTCAATCCTGTCATTTATGATCGCCCTCGCAGTTTCCGGGGAGCATTTTTGATTTCAAATCATTGTTGTCCGGGAAATGAGAATGGGGTTTAAAACTTATGTGACCTGCACCGTGCTTTTTTTCGCGTTCACAAAACGAAACCATGGTTAACGATTTCAGAACTCTTTCATGAAGAATAAAGGCTTTGATAGATAACACGTACATGACATGTGGATGATACATAAGGTGAATGTTCCGGACGTATTACGTGCGTGTCATGTACGCGTGAAGTATGTGCGGCCTATTGTCGAACCAGACGTTACCTCGACGTCATCCAGACGTTGCCTCAACAATTCGAAAGGAAATGGAAATAAATATTCCATATAAGAATTACCGAAAATGCGGAACACTAATGACCCCGAAATTCAGATTTCGCAAATGCTTCTGAAAGAACACAGCAAGAAACAATGTCTTCGAATAGTGGATTACATTGGCGATGAGCAACTCCGGTTTGACGCATTGATGCGTACCTTTCTGACGGGACCATACCGTGTAACACAACGTGCCTCCTGGCCGCTGAGTGTTTGCGTTGAGCGGTATCCCTTACTAGCCAAAAGTCATGTAGGCACATTCGTTAAGTTACTTGGTCATGAATCGCATCCAGCTATTAGACGCAATGTCCTTCGGAGCCTTCAGTACATCAAGATCCCGAAAAGATATTATAGCAAGCTGGTCGGGTTGTGTGAATCAATTCTTCAGGGGAATGAACCTGTAGCTATACAGGTATTCGCCATGGTAGTCTGGGCTCAAATTGCTGAAGCATTGCCAGAGCTGCAGATTGAATTATGCACAATTCTCGAGGAACGCCTACCCTACGGTTCCGCTGGCTACCGAAACCGGGCAGTGAAAATTCTAGGACGCTTCAAACGAAAACTGCAGGCGAATTAAAAACTGCTCAGCTTATTGATGAGATCATCAGCTTGTTTTTGATTCTCAGGTGTACTGAGCTTGCGATATTCATGTAACACTTTAACTGCTTCGCGGAACTGCTTGGTCATAGCGAGTGTAAGCCCGAGATTGAAATAACTATTGGAAAATGAGGGCTCGATTTCGATGGCTGTTTCGTAGTGTACTCTTGCCAGGGCAAAGTTACCAACTTCGGCGTACAGGTTTGCGAGATTGTAATGAGCCTCATGATGACGCGGTTCCTGGCTTAAACAGCGTGTGAAGCAGTCAATCGCTTTGGCGGTGTGACCCGCCTGACTTTCGATAATACCCAGGTTACAGTATGCGTCCGCAAGACAATCGCCGGCTTCTATCGCCTTTGCATAAGCCTTCCTGGCGGCGTCAAGCTGCTCTTGATCGTCGAGCATGAGGGCCTCTTCAAAAGGGGAAAGCTGGTGTAAAGGGATTATTCTGGCGCTTGAGAAGAGATTGAGCTGACCAGGAACCTTCCCCTCCTTTTTCTTGCGCACACGTTCCGGCCCGAACTTTTCCGGTGTAGGTATCGGAAATTTGATCACTTTCGCCATGATACAAAAATAACGAATTGATCAGCGTTGATTGCACCTGACCGCGCAAATTTCAGAAGGGACGGCGGGTTGTGACAGAGGATGTCAACTAACTCGCCTTGCGACGCGTCTTTGCGGGCTTCTTGGTTTCCTTTTCTTCTTTGGCTTTTTTGGAAGCAGTGCCCTTTGCTTTTTCCATGGGTTTCTTGGCGGCATCGATGCTCGCTTTAAGGGCAGACATGATATCCACAACCTTTTTAGGTTCCTCTGTCTCAACGCTCACGATCTCCTTACCGGATACCTTAGCATCAATAATTTGTTTGAGGGTATCATAATACCGGTCTTTCATTTCAATGTCGGTGAACTTTACGG
>JAEZDW010000106.1 GCA_023417955.1 Bacteroidota bacterium | reverse complement strand
GTAGTGAATGTAACGAAGGCGTTCTACGATGCACTTGCTACTGCCGAGCAAATCCGCGTCAATGAGCAGTCGATCGCGCGCCTGGAACGCAGCCTCAAAGATGCACACAGCAGATATCAAAGCGGCGTTGCTGACAAAACAGACTATAAACGCGCCACGATCCTGCTTGCAAACGCAAAGGTGGCACTGAAAGCTAATCAGGAACTCCTGACCGTGAAGCAGCAGAACCTTAAAATGCTGATGGGCTACCCAACGCAGGCGCCACTTAATCTTCAATACGACTCGCTGCAAATGGAAAGCGAAATCGCCATTGACACACTACAGGAGTTAGACTATGCGTCGCACATTGATTACAAATTGCTGACGACACAGATCGAACTTCAGGATGCAAACATCAGATACAGCAACTGGGCATTTCTGCCAACATTGAGTGCCTTTGGCTCATACATACTGAACTTCCAGCACAACGACTTTGAACAGCTGTACGACAGACGGTTCCCCTACAGCTATGTCGGCGCAACGTTAAGCTTTCCTATCTTCCAGGGTGGCAAACGAATCGCTAACATCAAGGAACAGAAATTCGTAAAGCAGCGTCTCGACGTATCCCGCGTAAACCTTGAAAAGGCAATCGACTCGGAATACACGCGTGCACTTGCAGCTTACAAAACGAGTCTCGCTGATTACCTCGTACAACGCGACAACGTAGCGCTGGCAGAAGAGGTTTACGATGTTATCCAGCTGCAGTATCGCAATGGTATCCGCACGTATCTCGACGTTACCATCGCCGAAAGCGACCTAAGAACCACACGTATTAATTATTTCAACTCTTTATATCAGGTACTTGCCAGCAAGATCGACGTGCAACGTGCCCTCGGACAAATCAGTTACTAACCCCGAACGCAACAACATATGTCAATACGATTAACCCAAATTACCGTCTTTAGTGCATCCATACTTTTCCTCGCTTCATGCGGGAAAAAGGAAACACAGCAGATGCAGGGTCCGCGTGCCGTACCCGTAGCCGTTCATTCCGTAGTTCCATCCGACGCTGCATACTATGATGAATACCCCGCCGTAGTCCGCGCACTCCAGGAAGTTGAGCTCCGCGCCCAGGTGAACGGCTATATCACAGCCATTCACTTCAAGGAAGGTGAACATGTGAAGAAAGGTCAGAAGTTGTACTCCATTGACCAGCAGCAATCCGCGTCGACGTATCAACAGGCAATTGCCAACTTGTCGGTGCAGGAGGCAAACCTCGAGCGCGCAAAACGCGATGTTGAACGCTACCGCGAACTCGACAAGCACGATGCGATTGCAAAACAACAGGTTGATTACGCCGAAGCGGCTTATGAAGCAGCGATCAAACAAGTGGAAGCTGCAAAGGCTGCCGTAAGTGGTGCACAAACCAACGTGCGATACACGTCGATAGTTGCGCCGTTTGATGGCACAATTGGTATCTCGCAGGTTCGCCTCGGTTCGGCAGTTACACCGGGCCAGACGTTGCTCAATACGATTTCTTCAGATGATCCGATAGCAGTTGAAGTTGTCATCGATCAAAGTGAGCTCGCGCGTTTCAACCAGTTATTCAAAAGAAAGGTTGCTGCCAAAGACACAACGTTCCAGCTGGGGTTCAAAGGAAATCTGTACGCGCATGCCGGAAAGCTCAGCGTTATTGATCGCGCCGTTGATCCGCTTACCGGTACGATTCGCCTTCGCTTCGAATTCCCGAATCCTGATCATGACCTTCGGTCCGGCATGAGCGGCACGTTACAGGTGTTGAACAGCACTTCCAACACGATCCTGATTCCTTACAAAGCAGTAACGGAGCAACTCGGAGAATTCTTCGTCTACGTTCCCGACAGTGCGAAAGCCACGCAACGCAAAGTCCTGCTCGGCAAACAGATTGGCAGAAATGTAATCGTGAAGAATGGCCTGGAGTCCGGTGATGAGGTGATCACAGAAGGAATCCAGAACCTGAGGGAAGGAGTTCCCATCGAGGTAAGCACATCGCCGGTGGCAAGCAAAAAGTAAAAGATCCCTTAACCGCTGAAGAAAGAAAATGATTGCAGACGTATTTATAAGAAGACCGGTGACCGCGATCGTGATTTCGGTGGTCATCGTGCTGGTGGGGATCATCTCGATGTTCACCCTACCAGTCTCACAGTATCCTGATATCACGCCGCCTACCGTTTCAATAAGCGGTAACTATATCGGGGCGGACGCGCAGACGGTCGAGCAGACCACGACGACAGCCATTGAAACGCAGGTAAACGGTACACCCGGCATGGCCTACATGCAAAGTACCAGTACGGCGAGCGGTGTATCCAGCATCACCGTTACGTTTGACATTGGTACCGATATCAACATCGCCACACTCGATGTGCAGAACCGCGTGAGTGTTGCTGAGCCATCACTTCCCGAAATCGTAAAACGCCTCGGCCTTACAGTCAGGAAAAGAAACCCGAGTATCTTCCTGGCCCTCGGGTTGTATTCACCCAATGGAACCCACGATGCGACCTTCCTCGGGAACTTTGCCAACATCTACCTGAAAGACGCCCTCCTGCGTGTAAAAGGCGTAGGTGATATCTTCTCCGTAGGTGACGACTTTGGTATGCGTATCTGGCTTAACCCGGAGAAACTCGCTGCACTGGGAATCAGTCCTGCGGAAGTAAACGCCGCGCTCGCTGAACAAAACGTGCAGATAGCTGCAGGCTCAGTGGGCGGTAATCCGCAACCTAAAGTGCAGGCGTTTGAATACAACGTACTCACTAACAGCCGTATCAATACCGTTGAAGACTTCGAGAGTATCGTTGTCCGCGCCAACCCGGCAACGGGCCACATGGTTTACCTGAAAGATGTAGCCCGTGTGGAACTGGCGAAGTTCAACTACGGGAACAATCCGTACGTAATGGGCAAGCCGGCTGCGTTCATGCTGCTCTACCTTGCTCCCGGCGCAAATGCACTCGACACCAACGAAGGTGTGATGAAAGCACTCGCTGAACTCAAGAAGACTTTCCCGAAAGATGTCGACTACCTCATCCCGGTTGAAACAACCTCCGTTGTTGAAATTTCAATCAAAGAAGTTGCCAAGACTTTGATCGAAGCGCTCATCCTCGTTGTACTGGTTGTGTTCCTCTTTCTGCAAAACTGGAGAGCGACATTGATCCCGGTACTGGCAATTCCGGTTTCGTTGATTGGTACGTTCATCTTCTTCATCCCATTCGGGTTCACGATCAATACGCTGACGCTGTTTGCCTTCGTTCTCGCCATTGGTATTGTTGTGGACGACGCCATTGTCGTGGTGGAAGCGATTCAGCACAACATGGATCATTATAAGTTGTCAGCCAAAGACGCGACGATCCGGGCGATGAAAGAAATATCCGCTCCGGTTATTGCAATTGCACTTATACTTGCTGCTGTGTTCGTGCCCGTTGGTTTTGTCCCGGGTATCGTTGGAAAGCTTTATCAGCAATTCGCGATCACGATCGCGGTATCGGTAATGATCTCTGCATTCGTCGCGCTGTCACTTACACCGGCGTTGAGTATGTTGCTGCTGAAACCTACTGATCCGAATCGCAAGAAGAACATCCTCGACAAATTCTTCGACCGCTTCAACAACTGGTTCGGCGGTGTTACGACCTCGTACACACATGGCGTTAACAAGTGGATTAAGAAAACACCGTACGTCATGATCATGATGGCGTGTTTGTTCGTCGGACTCTTCTTTATGTTTAAGAATAAAGCAACAGGCTTCATTCCGACCGAAGATGAGAAACGAGTGCTTGTCGCATACGAAATGCCTGAAGGTACATCTACCAGCCGCAACATCGACCTCATGCTTGAGTTGCAGAAACGCATTGGCGAAATCCCGGCAATTCATACCGTTGGTGGCCTTGCCGGACTCAACATATTCACGTTCTCAAACAAGTCAAACGTCGGAACCATCTTCATCAACCTGAAGCACTGGAAAGACCGCGACCTCGATACGGAAAGCGTACCGCATGTGATGGCGGAAATTCAACGAAGAACAGCTGACATCAAAGAGGCGCGGATCATCGTTGCCGCACCACCTGCGATTCCCGGTCTCGGTAACGCCTCCGGTGTCTCATTCCAGCTGCAGCAAACGACGAGCACGGACGACATCAAGGGATTTGAAAGCACACTGCAGAAATTCATTGCTGCCGCCAACCAGCGTCCCGAGATTGCTCAGGCATACTCGTTCTTCACTGCGCGGACACCATCGTATCAGGTTGACCTCGATCGTGAGAAGGCAAAACAATTAGGTGTGTCTGTCGCTGATGCCTATGCTACCCTTTCGAGTTACCTCGGCAGCAGTTACATAAACGACTTCAACATCTACGGACGTAACTTCAGGGTAGTGTCACAGGCGGATACAACAATCAGCAGGGACGTCAACGAAATCGGCAAGTACCATGTGCGCAACAGCACAGGTGGAATGGTGCCCCTCAGTGCGTTGATAACAACCAAAGTTATCGAGACGCCCGCACTTATTTCGCATTACAACATTTATCGCTCTGCAGAGATAACAGGAACGGCAGCACCCGGATACAGTAGTGGTCAGGCTATCGACGCCATGCGTGAGGTGGCGGCTGAGGTATTGCCAGCAGGATATAGCTACGAGTTCAGTGGTATGAGCCGTGAAGAGATCGCAGCAGGAAGCAGCTCCGGACTCATCTTTGCGATTTCCATTGTGTTCGTGTTCCTCTTCCTCGCCGCGCTTTATGAAAGCTGGTCTGTACCGTTTTCGGTGCTCTTCGCCGTGCCGATCGGAGCATTTGGGTCCATCCTCACATTGATGTTGTTCCCGAACCTGACGAACAACATCTACGCGCAGATTGGTCTTATAACGCTCATTGGCCTTGCTGCGAAGAACGCGATCCTGATTGTGGAGTTTGCCAAAGAACGCGTGGACGCAGGTATGGAAATCGTCAAGGCTACATTGGAAGCAGTGGAGCTTCGTCTGCGACCTATCATCATGACGTCGCTTGCGTTTATACTCGGTGTGTTACCACTCGCGTTTTCAGCAGGAGCGGGAGCTGAAGCAAGAAAGACTATCGGCTGGACTGTTGCGGGAGGAATGGTTGCAGCAAGTTCGCTGGCCATCTTTGTAGTGCCCGTATTGTATGTACTTATTACAAAAATCGCATACGGCAAGAAGCTCAAGAACGGGAAGCTGGAAGTGCAGGAAGCGCCGCCATTTTCAAACTAATACAAATTGAATGAAAGAAAGCCCTGGTGAGAGCCGGGGCTTTTTTTATGGACTAACTCTTATCTTGATTCTGAGACTGCCTGTCTCTCTTAACAATCACTTTTGTTGACTCGGTGAGGAATGCTTCTTCGGCGTGATCCCAGGTCTCTAGCTTCGTTGTTGCCAGCTCAAATGGAATAGTCACGTTTTTTAACAGATCGAGTATTTTCTGTGCGTCGGTTCTTGCATTCGCGATACCCATCTTCAACGTTATACCTTTTGCATACATCTCAACCAGGGACAACGGTGTCTTTCTAATGTAGATCCCCGAGCTCGAAACGGTGCCAAAGTTCCTGACTGATCTTAATGCCGTCGACAAACCGCTGCTGGTCGAGCTTGCATCTATAACGAGATCGTATTTTTTTGATATTTGCTGATACGAGTCGAAGACGTTATTTGCTTTCAGCTTTTTCGCAATTTCAAGTCGCTCTGTATTACGGTCGGCATAATCGACTTCCGCAACGCCCATTGCTTTTGCAAGCATCAACGCATAGATGCCGACACTTTTGGCTTTGCCTGATACGATGAGCACGCGCTGATTGGGGTTGTGCTCAATATCCCTGAGATGCCGATACGCATCAGGGATGTTGTCCGACAGGCTTGCCAAATGAACCGGGTCGACGTTTTCCGGAATCTTCAGTAGCATGGCATCTGCGAATGGAACTTTGATAAAGTCGGACATCGCGCCACCAAATTGCAGATGGTTCCCAAACCCATACATCGATCGTGGCGGAGTATTGTCGCAGGCACTCGTAATTCCCGAGACACAGCTTTGGCAAGCACCACATGATATTTGAAAGGGAACGCTGACCACATCACCGGCTTTGAAATCGACTACACCTTCACCAACCTCAACGACTTCGGCTACACATTCATGTCCGAAAGGAAAGGGACCATTGAACAGGTTTCCGAAAATTGATTGAAACCTGGGATCAACCTGTCCAATGGCCTTACCTATCCTGAGTTTTAGCGATAAATTATTAAACAGAAACGCGTCGTCGAGATCACATTTAGCAACGGCAAAAGGTCTGACAACCGCTTGTTGTTTGTCGGAAATTGTGGGTCGCGCGACCTCACGCCATTCGAGCCTGCCCTTTTTGACGAAGAACAATTGATTCATAACGGTATCGGTTCAATCCTTGTAAAACGTTAGCATTCGACGTCAGGTGCAAGCAGGATCATGATGGCGTTGAGCAGCTCACACACACCCTTTTATAAACGAAATTATTCCCACAACCAGCAGGACTAAGATCAAGATGACGTTTTCCCAGAAACGTCTGCGCATTATATCGTTCATGAATTATCAATCTGAATAGTTACTTACCTGAGGAGCGAAACTGATTCAGACTGATTTTGGAGGCGGTCCTTGAACAGGCCGACAATAATTGGGAACGAATAATTCGGTATACATTGAATCCTCCTGCCTGACTAATGCGACTCTTTCGTCATTGATCGTCCACGGTGTCTCTACCGCAAACAATGTCAGTGCATTTGTCGGCTGACCGGACTCATCATCCTGATCGTCAACCTCATCAATGAGGTTATCATGACCGAGGAATACCTCCAACACCAACTCCAGGCAGCTTTCGATGTCATTAATCGAGAGGTCCTCAGGGCCATAATGCCGATCCGGTGGGTCAATACTAATATTAAGCAACTGCAGCGTGACAACCCAGGAGATGATTGTCCGCAAAAAGTTCGTCCTCAGAATCTGCATGAAAGTCATAGAGGGAATGCAGTTTGAGGGTGTAAGTTAAGGGATGGAATTATATTTTGCGTCCTTATCCTGTTAGTTTATATCGCCGGGTGAAGGCTTCCCGGCAGGTACTGAAGTATTAAGAAAGGCGTCCGACCAACTCCGCAAGCATCTTACGATAAGCTTTGTATTGACTCTTCGATTTGATGACTTTGTATTTCAGCGCAACCATGTTAATAGTTCGCTATTGTGTGTTGGTCATTCTTATTACATATTTTATCACGCTCGGTATGTGTACCAATCCAACAAACGAACAGATGAACCGTCTTGTCATCAAATACTAACTACCTGTAGATTTCACAAACAAGGTTTGATCGTGAAATTATCGCTATGACTCATTTCCTCTAGGATTCACCCCAGGTGCTCCTCTTTAGAGCGTCTTAAAAATAGCCACCCCGTCTTCATTGGCCATTCCCCTTCTCATGGCCACCGCAAAAATGTTTGTTGCAAACTCAGGATACCTTACGCTTATTCCCGCCTGCTCAGCATGTCGAAGAATAAGCTCAGAGGTAACAAAGCAGGTTTTGATTGTACTCTCCGTGTTCCCGAAACCCCCTGTTGCTATCATATCGGCAGCATCTTTCATTATTGCGCCAAACCCAGGTGACCATTCCAGTATGGACGAGCCCAGTTCAGAAATTTCTATCCCTTCGGCGTTTGCAATTTTGGCTGCGTGTGCGAGGCCAATCATCGACGAAAAAAAGTATGAGAGCAAAGCAAGATCCCAGGCAGAGGCCAGGGAAATTCCCGCTCCCATATAACGCGTATTCGGCGCCAGCGTCTGCAGTACATTCGAATGTTTTTCAAAAGTGATCTTGTCACCGGAAATTAACATCATCGCTTCATCCGTACCCATTTGACTCGGTGTCGACATGATGGCCCCGTCTAAATAGCTCACACCAGTCGGGCGAGTCCAATCTTCGAACGCCCGCGCATCCTCAGGTGTACCGGTACTAAGCTGGAGAACAGTTTTCCCACTCAGTTCGCCAGGAGTCAATTGAATCGACTTTAAGGTTGCATACGAAGCTTGATAGTCCACAACACAAATGATTATGAGGTCGCTCTTTCGCAACACCGAAACTAAGTCCTCTTCGATTAAGGCCCCTGCATCTTTCAGCTGAATCGCTTTTGCACTGGTGCGGTTCCACGCGGTGACACTGTAACCAGCTTTGATCAATAACTTGCCCAGCGCAGTTCCCATAGAACCCGTTCCAATCAAACCAATATTCATCTGCTTCATTTGTTTGTTTTTTTGACTGCAAGTTTAACGGAGGCTATACGCCGGCGCAATAGCGGAAAAATAGTTGCCTCAGGGAACATTTTTTCCCTGTCAAGTTCGTGCTAAAGCAGCAACACCTTATTTTTGAAACTTAAACGCTGAACTATGTATGAGAAAAAACTACCGGAGAACTATGAATGTGGGATAAGCATTGCCAACAGAGTACTCGGTGGCAAGTGGAATGCATGGCTGTTGGATTGCATTAGAAGAGGTGTGAGGCGCCCGACTGAGATACACAAGCAAATGTCTGAAGCCAACCCCCGGGTTCTCAATATGGCCCTCCGGGAGCTGACGACATTGAAGATTCTTTCCAAGGTGATATACCACGAGCAGCCTTTACGGGTTGAATATTTTTTGACCGACCTCGGGCAAAGCACGCTTCCTCTCATCGATGCTATGGACAAGTGGGGATCTGATCACCGGGAAGAGATTCTTTCCGTAGCACTTAATTAGAAGAAAGCGAACGCTCGGTCAATACTTCAAGCTGCTGAAGGAACGAAAGCCTGTCTGTGAGAACTTCATGCGCCACAATCTTTCCGTCTTTAAGCTCATAACGTGCAAAGCCGTCATTCTGAATTACCTTTCCTGTAGGAGCGATATTCTGGAATTGATTTTTATGCGTCCCTTTTAGCGTTTGTTTTACCATCACAATATTCCCCTCAGCGACAATTGCTTCCAGTGTCCATTCTGCATCGGGAAATGCATCAGTTACAGGCTTCACTCCTTTCACAAATCCCGCAGGGCCCTTGTCTCCCCGAATGCTCACATAGTCGTCAGCAACTAACTCATCAACAAGGTTAAATTTTTTCTGATTTAGCACTTCCATATAAAGTGTTCTGATAACTTCCTTATTCGACTCTACTGTTTCCGTTGTTGTTTTATTTACATGTGATTGATTCGATTTCATTTGCGCAACCGTCAACAACGGTGCGATCAGGGCGACAGCCAGCGCTGCCCGTGCGGATGTTGATTTCATAAGAGATCTTTGTTTCCCCAAAGTTGGCGGAACAGAAAAGCTCTCCATTGTAAAAAAGCATTGATTTAAGCGACACGATGCCAATTTGATTGCAGCAGTAGAGTAGCCGAATAACGGACGATTAGCAATCAGCGCAGAAATATCGTCACCACCAGGGACCGGATTTTCTGAAGTCAGTTGGAGATTGACCTGTGAACTGTTTGAATGCCTTTATAAAATGTGACTGATCAAAAAAGCCTGCATCAATTGCCGCATCCATCAGTTCGCGGCGAGAGTCCTGCTTCACAATGGATGACATCCTCACAATGGATGCAAATTGCTTTGGCGATGCGCCGACAATTCTCCGAAAACGTTTTTCAAATGCATCTTTGCTGATGCATAGTCTTTCATACAGCTCCTTTATTCTTACAAAACCATTCACTTGATGTATCTGCAGGACGGCGGCATCGATAAGCTTGTCGGTGCCGCCTCCATTCATAAGTCCCAGAAGAAAACGTTCCACTATAGCGATCCTGTCATATTCGTTTGGCGCATCCCATAATTGATCGCGTACCGTTTCGACATCCGACGGCTTAACCAATTCATCAAGACCCACGCTTTCTGAAAAAAGATGATGAATCGGTTCACCGAAAAAGCCCGACGCGCCTCCTTCTTTGAAGAGGACTATCAGCGTCCTTGCCTTCGCAGTGTAGCTGATAAAACGCGGTGAATTTCGCAACCCTGAAATCGTGATGCCCGGCAATGTCCACGTTTCGCTTGCGTTGACATAAGCGTTCCGCCCTTGTAAACTGAACGCCATGGCAACAGATGTCGTCGGCAAAATTCGATTGACCAATTCCGTATTGGCTTCTATGATCTTATACCCGGAAATAAAGGGTTGCAACGCCGGACAAGGTGTGATGTCTTGCATCGACATGAAGGACGCAGGTCGCTCAAAATTGAATGATGCTATCCCATCCATATAAAAATGGTGACTGTGTGCGGATACTGTAACGATGCGGTTCCCTGATTGGTTCGCGAGCCCGGCAGTTTCCGTCGAAAAGTCAAATTCCATTAGTGTCAGCTTCAGCCTCAAAAACGAAAGCCTCACCAGGAAAGTCGGAGCTAAGAGAAAGTGGTTGCGTTATTCTTGTGGGAAAACAATCATATGAAAATGCTCTTTCACCCATTTATATTAAGCATCGTGCTGATATCATTTGGTGGCTGTTCAGACTCCGAACAGAGACACCAGTTTCGCTTTGAATCTTCCATGTATGTTGATGACATACTCCGGACCTACGTTGTGAAGCTTCCCAAAAGTTACTATAACAACGCTAACGCATCGAAAGCATATCCGGTCATCTTCGCATTGCACGGCACGGGTGGCAACGCACGGCAGATGGAATCAAGCTATGGACTCAATGACAAAGCTGATCTCGCTGACTTTATCGTCGTCTATCCGGAAGGCGTCAGAGGCAATGGCGCCCTGGGAATCAGAACGTGGAATGCAGGAACATGCTGTGACTATGCGATGGACAACGACATTGATGACGTCACCTTCATCAGCGACCTTATTGACCGCCTGGAATCCGAATTCCACATTGATCCTGCAAAGATCTATGTAACTGGAATGTCGAACGGAGGAATGATGGCATACAAACTTGCCTGCGAGCTGTCTGCCCGAATAGCAGCGATCGCAGCAATCAGTTCTACGATGATGACCACAGATTGTAATCCGGAACGACCGATGCCGATTCTACATATTCATTCTGCACTGGATACAAAAGTTCCCTTCACGGGTGGCACTGGTATCGGCGGCTACAATTTTTCGGATGTAGACTCCATACTTAATGTCTGGGCAACCATCAACTTATGCGTAGATACGCCCACTGAAAATGACAATGGCCGTTATAAGGCGTTGATTTGGAATGACTGCCAGGGAGATGTATCCATCGAGCGTTATCTCACACATGATGGTGGTCATTCATGGCCGGGTGGAAAGAAACCTGCACCCTGGGCTGATTTACCATCGACATATATTAACGCCAACGATGTTATGTGGGAATTCTTTCAGCGTTTTAAACTCCCTTAGTGTATGCGATTATTAACGCGTGTGATAATACAAGCAATCATGCTCTGCAGTGTGGGTCTCACAGGATGCTCCGACAGAGTCATTCAACAAAACTGGTACGCCGTTCACGCCGATGGAAACAATTCCGACTACGCGCGTGTGCAAGGCGCGCGAAATATAGAACCTGCCTGGCATCGTAAGTTTGACGGTTCCATAAATCTTGGAGCAACGACGGACGCATACGGTCGCGTGTATATTACCACCAATGCCGAAGGCTGTCATCTCTATGCGCTGGACCCTCTGACGGGTGCAACGTTATGGTGTTCGGAAGAAGTGGGAGCCCTGGCGGTCGCATCTTCAGCACTCGTCGATGAAAGAGGGAACATATTCCTTGCCGACGACGCATACATGTTCTCGTTTGACAGCTCAGGTAACCTGCGATGGAAAAGCCAGATTCTTGGTTTTCCACTTTCCGCGCAATTTACTTCAAGAAAGCGCCTCATTTTTGTCACGCACATCGGTGTCGTATATGTCATGGACAAGGAAACAGGCAACACGATTCTTATGGAAGAACTTACGAAGGGAAACGCCGCCCACGTCGCGGAGTTTGATCCACTGGCCTGTATGCGGGGCACCCGTGATTGTCCCTGTGCAAATACACTGGCAATAGACATCAAATCGGACAGATTTTATTTTACGTACTGGGAACCCGGTGCTCCACAGGCGGATATGTTTGCCATGCAATACAAGGAAAACCCCAACGCGCGTATAGCGATGCTGTGGCGGAACAGCACCCTTCAAGGCGGGTCTGCATCAAGTCCCGATATTTCGTTTGACGGTGACAGAATTTATGTGAACGACAACGAAGGTAAACTACACGCTCTCCATGCAGGAACAGGCAAAAATATCTGGCGATATGATCTGGGCTATGCAACAGGTGGCAGCCAGTCTACCTCGCCCAAGGGAGTAATCGTCCCGGCTGGCGGTGGTACGGCACCGCTGCTTTGCCTGCAAGACGAAGGAGATTCAGTCCGGCTTCTCTGGCGGATTGACAGCGATATCAACCGCGGTATCCCCACCCAGGCCGCAGGTGACTTGATCTATGCAACGCTGTCAGACCGGCAGAAAGGCCGGTTCCACAACTATCTCGCAGTAATTGACGCACGTTCGGGCGAACTCATTGACCGGGAAGAAATGCCCGGGAAAACCTTTTTCACAGTCGGTACGACGATTGGCCCCGAAGGCAACGTTTATGTTCCATCATTCAATGGACACATCTATGCATTCCGGCCAAAACTGACAAAACTTCAATGAGGACCCCATTCGCAAATACTCCGGGTGCTTCACGTGTTTGTTCAGACGTTTCACCCGCTTGTTTGACAGCATCACAAGAATTCCTGAACACCTGAAGCTCAACCTCGCGTTAATATGCTCGTAAGTAAAATTCACAACTGAAATGAAAAAGCTATTAACTATTATCTCCTTCGTTTTAATCGCTGCAAGTACATATGCTCAATCAAGAATGAGCGAAGCGGAACGTGAAGAAGCCATTGCCCGATATCAGGCAAACATGGAAGAACTCAACCTTACGGAAGAGCAGAAGCCGCAGGTAGAGGCAATCAACATGCAGTATCTCGACGGCCTTTCAAAACTGAAAAACTCAAATGGATCGCGCCTCGATAAATACAGAACATTTAAGGATTTAAGTGCATCTCGCGATGCCGACATGAAGAAGGTTCTGACCAAAGAGCAATACGCCATCTTCAAGGAAAATCAGAAGGAGCAACGCGAACACATGAAAGAGCGGCGAAGAAACCGACGATAGACATAAAGTTGCCTGCGCGGAATTGTTTTCTCAGGTTTGTTTAATTGGTCCCTCATCGGGGCGCATAAAGGAGATTCCGCCAGGCACTTTTATCTTTTTTCGAAATTTTACGTTCACCGTAAACAAAACTAGCCGCACACTACTTAGCCGGGCATGAGCAACAAGCATAAGATTACATTTTCCCTCTCCTTCGTGCTGGCGCTGCTTTTTGCGCTACCGTGGTTTACCGTAGTAGAGCAAATCAGAGTATCAGGACTCGGTTCAAATGATTCGTCTGTATCTCCCCGCGTCATTTTTATTTTCACGACGGTCTTTGCCACATCCTGTATACTGTTTAGTTACAACTTCTTCTGGAAGCACAAACTGGTGCACCCAAAAAGTAAACATCAATGGCTGGTCAACGTGTTGTCAAACTTACTCCTGGTGATCATGTTAACCATCGCCGTTGAACTGCTGGCCATTCTGCTTTTTGATATTAAGGCCGTGCGGGCGTACTTCATATTCTACTTCTTTCGCAACTTCATTATAGCTACCGTCGTTGTTCTTGTTGCGTACGCCGTCGGTCTTATCGATGAACTCAGGCAGGAAAAAATAGAAGTGCTGTTACTTCAAAAACAAAATACAGAAACCGAACTCGCCGCATTGCGAAGCCAGATCGATCCGCATTTCCTCTTCAACACACTTACCACGCTCAGCAGTCTTGTTCGTAACAACAGCAAAGAAAGTATTTCCTTTATCGATCACATGGCCGATACATTCCGGTACATGCTGGACAATCGTGCCGAAAAGGTCGTACCCATAACCGATGAGCTTTCCTTTCTGCGCTCTTATGTATTCATGATGCAAAAACGCTTCGGCGGCGTACTTCAGGTTGAATTTGATCTCCGGACCGAACACCTCGTGCGCAGCGTTCCTCAGTTTGCGTTGCAGGCTGCGGTTGAAAATGCCATTAAGCATAACGTGATTTCGCTCAATCACCCCCTGCAGATAAACATACAGTTCTGCGGCGACTCCGTCATTGTTCGCAATAACATCAATGCAAAGAAATCATCACAGGGGTATGGAATCGGACTCGACAACCTGGCACAACGCTATTGGCTAATGGCGAAAAAGAAAATCAGGGTAACGAAAACAATAGACTTTTTTGAAATCGAAATGCCACTGCTATGAACGAATTAAATGCAATCATCGTAGAGGATGAAACCGGCGCCGCCAACCACCTTGTCTCTGTTCTGTCAAGTGTAGAACCAGGCATCAGGATCCTGGCGATACTTCCCGGCATCTCGGAAGCTGTGGAATGGATCACAACGCACAGCAACCCCGACATTGCATTCTTTGATATCCAGCTTGAAGACGGCTTGTCGTTTGAAATCTTCAGGGCGTGCAATGTTCCGTTCCCCGTCATATTTACCACCGCGTTCGATCAATATGCAATTGATGCGTTTAAAGTAAATAGTATCGACTACCTGCTGAAACCCATCAAGGAAGCCGACCTTCGTTTTAGTTTGTCCAAATATCGAAGTACCCGCCGCTCCAGCATTGACCACCATCTTGTCTTGCAGTTGATGGATGCGATTGAAAGCAGGCAAAGACCCTTCACGCTACTTGTTCGATTCAAAGATAAACTTATCGCAGTACCCGAGAACGACTTTGCGTACTTCTATCTGGAGCACGGCTTGTTGAAAGGTCGAACCATCCAGAATCAGACGTTTCCATTAGACCATACCCTGGAAGATCTGATCCCACTGCTCAACCGGCAGAATTTCTTTCGCGCCAATCGCCAGGTAATCGTCAATCGCGCCGCCATCAATGAAGCAGAATATTATTTCAACGGACGCCTCTCATTAAAACTGCTGCATGGACCCAAAGATCCGATACTCATCAGCAAAGCGCGCGTTCCTGTTTTCAGAGAATGGTGGGTAAAAGGAACGCGTGACCCGGTGGCATAGATAAGCTGGCTACTTTTATACAATCCTCAATCCCCACCCCCGCCCATCTTGCAGGTCAACGCAGAGTCGCTGAGGCGCAGTGTTTCGCAGAGTTAATTTTTGGACCAGCAGTTCTCATCGAACGGAGCTTGAAGCGCCTTTCCTCATTCTTGCACTGACCTAACATGCAGTCAGTGCGGTGGCCCCTTTAGGGCATTAAGGGGCGCGGGAGGGAAAATGCAGGTCAACGCAGAGTCGCAGAGACGCAGTGTTTCGCAGAGTTAATTTTTGGAATGGCAGTTCTCATCGAGCGGAGGTTGAAGCGCCATTCCTCATTCTTGCACTGACCTAACATGCAGTCAGTGCGGTGGCCCCCTTTAGGGGACTAAGGGGCGCGGGAGGGAAAAATGAAAGCGAAATTTGATTGAGAAGGAATGCCGTTCAACGCAGAGTCGCGGAGGCGCAGTGTTTCGCAGAGATAATTTTTGGGATGGCAGTCCTCATCGAGCCGAGGCTGAAGCGCATTTCCTCACACTCAATCAGTGCGGTGGGCCCCTTTAGGGGATTAAGGGGCGCGGGAGGGACTGGGGAACGCTGAGTTGAATGCAGGTCAATTAAAAAATTCATTCACACATAAACTTAGATTAAAATGTATCAGACTATAGTTTACATCCACGTCTTGTCGGCGTTTATTATGTTCTCACTCTGGGTTTCAGAGTTTATCGTATTCCTGGCAAACCGGGACAATGATGCTTCAACAAAGGGCGTGAAGAAATACATCGGTGTGTTTCAGGTGACCAGCATGATAACTGTCCTCGCAACCGGATTTATCCTTATGCGCTATCGGGGCGAGCCACAACCCTGGCTTGTCGTCTCCGTCATGTTGCTTCTCTCTGTAATCCCGGTGTCTATTGCGTTTTTACGAACAGCCAAAAAAAGCAAAACTGTGCACACCCGTTTACGCTCGCTGTTCATATACAGCACGTATAAGATTTCAACAGCGTTGGTTATCCTGACGCTTATGGTAGTCAAGCATGCAGAATACGCAGCTATTGTCCTGCAGTCCGGTATTATATATCTGATTGCCTTCGCGATTCCTGCTTCCTTGTACTTCAACCGCGTACGGAGAATGAATTCAGCCAATAACTAAAACCACAGTGAGCCCAAGTATGAAAATCAAAGCACATATCAAATCCCGTGCAATCAGCATGATCCTGTCACTGCTGCTATCGCTGACTGCACACCTGGGATTAGCTCAGACCGTTGATACCGTGAAAGTAGGCAGTCCGTTGCAAACTCAGTTCCTGCAGTGTGGCAAGTCAAGCTATCTCGTCTACTTTGAAAAAGAAGATCAGGTTTTTAACATCTCCCTATGGGAACGCACGTTGACGAACAAAGGCGATCTCATTGAAATCACTCAGAAGTGGCATCAAAATGACACACTCATGCGACAAATCCGATCCACCGTCAAGAAGTCGGACTTTGCTCCCGTGTTTCATAAAACAACCATTCACCAGAAGGGAACGAAAGCGTTTAACTATAAGCCACACGCCATTGTCTCTGCTGACACCGTATCGGAAAATACGCTAAGGGGTTACCGCCTCGACTGGACGGACAACTTTTTCAATTGGGAGCTGGACCTGGAACTGTTTTCACTCCTGCCCTATCGAAGTAATGTCACGTTTGCGATCCCGTTCAACCATCCCGGCAATAATACGGTAGACTATTTTCTGTACAACGTATTTGACGGCGGCAGAATTGTTTTGCCCGGGCAACGTGAAGTCGATACGTGGCGACTGCATGTTGAATGGAAAGAAGCCGGCGGAGGCTACACCGATTTCTGGATTAGCAAGGAACACCAGCAGGTAATCCGTTCGCTGGATGTATTCAATGGAATGCGCCGTCATAAGATAAGACTACCGACGAACACTGAACAAAAAGTCTAACGCTATTACTTGATTTTTGTATTAAGATCCACGTGTTCTGTTGCAGCGACTGCAGGAAGCTTGATATGAATCTCCCTGGCGTAGTCGATCTCCACAGAAGCTTCCGCCACATTAATATCAAGTACGTGGCCGCCCGTAGTCCTGGCATCATCGATAAAGTGGAAATGATACGTCGGACTGTTGAGCACCTCCGCTGATTTAGGCGTATAAAATCCAACGAGAGTACCTGTGATATTCCTCCGTTCGAATTTTATTTCAGGAATCTGATCAACCGGACGAAAAGGCTCCTGCTCTTCTTCGAAACTTCGAAATAGAATAAAACGAAATGCAGCGCGAATCTTAATGGCAGCAAAAGCATTCTCCTGGATCTTTTCCGAGAGTGCCTCTTCAAGCGCTTTTATGGAGGAAACGTTTTTAACGACAGTAGTACATTCTGCGCGGAAGGATTTGAGCGCAGCGTATGAAATGGAATCTTCATCTTCCATCACGCGCGCTTTGCCATTTGAATCAATGCTGTAAAAGATTCCGTCGAGGACCACCACTTCTCCTTTAAGCCGGGCCTCGCTGCCCAGTCCAAAATCACCCGCCGGCCTCAAAGCTTTGACGTTAGTAACGCCGTCAAATTGCCCAAGCTGCACGGCGTAGTTTAATGACGTGAAATAAATCGTTTCATCGCCCGGAGTTTGCTGTGGATTCGCGGTCATGAGTGCAGGTATTATTGGTGGATGAACAATTGTTTCATGTTCCACAGCAGATAGTAATAACATACCTGCGCACACGACGCCTGTTGGGCAATAATCTGTTAGTCTTGAGGAATGGTTTCTGTAGACTGCCTTCTCCAGGTAGCAATCGACAGTATCAGTCCTTTGTAATGAATCTTTATTTACTAGTGAGCTCACACTTATTCGTTTTATATTCCCGTAAATTGTAATTTTTTGCAACTAATTCGTTGTCATTTCAGTTAAATTATTAGATTTGGCTATGCTAATTCAAGTACTTGATGGCGACCAGATCAGAAGTAGAAGCGTTTTTGAGCACGTTCAAGGCCAAGATGGAGGTCTTCGACGTGGTTTTCCTGAACAGGGATAAGAACCTTCAAACGCTGATCGATTTGGAAATAGCCCGGGTAAGCCGAAAGGAATTGCTAAGAGAATTGATGGTCGAAGACTATTTCCGTGGGCCCACCAAGGATGCCAACAACGGGCCTGATTTGTGGGAGTTTGGCAGGCTGGTAAAACAAAAGGAAGTGTACATCAAGATCACCATTGGGGTGATGAACAGGCCCGTAATCTGTATATCGTTTCATCTTGCCGAGAGGGCGATTTCGTACCCATATAAGAAATGATTTTATGAAAAGTCCATTTACTGATGGAGAGGCAACTCTTCAACACGAAAAAAAGGAGCTTGAGTTTAGAAAGGATGTATTCCTGGTAACCCAATTCTTTTACAAGTGCAATGACACTGGTGAAGAATTTACAACGGACGAGCTGGATCAAATTAATGTGAATCAACTGTACAACCAGTATCGTGAGAAATATGGCGTTCCATTTCCAGAGGAGATTAAAGAAATCCGTGAGCAATACGGAGTGTCGGCCGCAAAAATGTCTGAGATATTAGGCTTTGGAGTAAACAGCTACAGACAATACGAGGCGGGAGATATCCCTACGGTCGCGAGTGGCCGACTAATTCAAGCAGCCAAAGATCCCGTGGAGTTTAAGAAATTCCTGGACGATAGCAGAGCTGTATTAACAGAAAAAGAGTACAAGAAATTTTCGGACCGGGTTGACGAGCTGATCCGGAAAAACAGAGACAACGTTTGGGAGAACTTATTCACCGAGCAGATTTTCAGTCACTCGAAACCTACGGAATATACGGGCTATAGAAAACCCTCGCTGGAACGGATAGCCCTTGTGATTGCCTATTTCTCCGAGAACGTTAATGATCTTTGGAAGACGAAGTTGAACAAGCTTCTGTTCTACAGTGATTTTCTCAACTACAAACGTTCGGGGTACTCAATCAGCGGAATTGCCTATCGCGCAATTCCTTTCGGGCCTGTACCTGCGGAGTACGACAAGCTCTACATCAAACTAAAAGATGATGAATTGACAAACGTCAACCTCGTCGAATTCAATGGAAATTATGGCGAGGCAATTTCAGCGGTCAGGGCATTCGAGGCTGCGGCCTTCTCAGAAAAAGAACTGAAAACGCTGGAGGATGTAGCCAGGAAATTTGCCAGGTATAACACGAAGCAGATCGTAGAAATCAGCCACAAAGAAAAAGCCTGGCAGGAAAACGCATCTGCCCACGAATTGATCAGCTACCAGAAATACGCGTTTGAATTGCAGGCATTGCAGTGAAGGAGCGGGAAGATCTGGTCGAATAAAGATACACGCGTCGGTGACAACTACCTTCATCAGGCTGCAAGAAACTCCGATCTAAATTCTGCTAACTTTTTATTTTTTAACGATGCCGCCTTGCTCATCGAAATGTATTCTTCAGCAAGTGCCTTAAATAGCAATTGATTGAACCGGTTCGACTCCTCATACCCTTGATATGGAAACGGCTCATCAACCCGATATCCAAGATGCGTCATCATAAACATGAATTGCTTAAAATACGATTCCGTTATTACACCAAGGTCCTTTAATCTGTAGGCAATAGCTTGTATGGAAATTCCGTACTGCTGCTTTAGCGCACCAAGCTCAGGAATTAATAGCTTCGACCGGGAATAACCTATTTCTTCCCTGATCACTGCATCTTTAGGGAGAAGCATTGAAGCAGCGAAGTAGTGGCAAAACTTTTCCTTCTCCTTTTGCGAATATTGGTCTAAAGGGAGTATGATGTGTGCAAGTTCATGCAGGGCAGTAAATCGAATTCGATCCAAGGGCTTCTTACGATTAGCACTTCCTTTGTTGATTACAATCACGGGAAACGATTCATTGACCATCGCTGAAATTCCCTCCATTCCGTCATCCTCAGTCTCGATTTCTATCACCTTGATATGATTGTCTTCAAGAAGTTCAATCAGGTTAAAAATTGGTCCACTACCTAAATTCCACTTTTTCCTTAACGCAATGGATACATTTTCAACATCCTCCATCGAAGAAATTGATTTGATGTTGAGGCCCGGGTCAAATTTCGAATTGATACCGAGAATCTCCTCCAATTCAATGTATCGAGACAACAAGTCACGAATCTTTTCAATGATGCTCTTTTTCTCCTTGACAGGAAATTTGTGATGCTTTCGGAATTCAACTTTTTCTAAATTAACCTCAGCCTTTCGGAAGAAATAATCAGCACGAACTCCGAGTGCGTCACAAAGATATCCCAGCATTTCACTATCCGGCATGAACTCACCCTTCTCGTACTTGTGAAGCGCCTGCCGAGACACCCGGTTTTGGAGCCTGTCCGCTAAGTCTTGAAGGGAAAGCCCGGCCATTGCACGGGCTGATTTAAGCCGTTCAGCAAATTGACTCATACGATTAGAATTGGTCTCCATACGTATTATACAAACAGACTTCTTAATAAGTTTACAAATTTAGCCGAAAAATCGGCGTTGTCAACCTAACGTGTAACTTTGGCACATTGTATACTTAACACAGAAATACCTTAATAAAGTGGTCAGTTTTCATTGCCAATCGCGAGCTTTTGTCGCCAGCTTGACTTTTATTCGGTCAAGCAGGCTTCTGGTATAACATTTAAAGGGAATGCCAGAATTTGTCAATCAAACAAAAGGAGGTATAAGCAGGCTGTCCGGCAAATTCAATCCTTAAAAAGTATGATTTTTTAGATATTAACTGAATCCGATCAACTAAGCATTCAATCAGCGTAATCACTCAATCAGCGTAATCTGCGCAATCAGCATAATCAACGGTCCTTATTCATATGCCAACGCCTCCCTCGTTGTCACCTTTACCGCCCGCCGCGCCGGCACTACGGTAGCCAGATACGCGCCCACGGCTATTATGACAATCCATATAAGAATACCCATCAGCGAGACCGTCAACGTCAACGTTGTTCTGAATGAAATGCGACCGATAAACTCGCCCAGGAAATGTGAAAGCACGAGCGAAAGAATAAAAGCCATGGCAATACTTAGTACCCCAATAATCAACCCTTCCGCAACAATCAGCCGCCTTATCTTTTTGGGCGTCGCACCAATTGCGCGCATCACACCAATCTCGCGCGTTCGTTCGAGTACGTTCATGCTGATCGTTGACGTGAGTCCGAGTGTGCCCACAACGGCCATAAGTATCGCCATAGTTAGCAATGAATTCACCAGTACCTTCATATGCGCGGCCACTGCATTGTGCAACATCCAGACCGGTGTCGTTGAACTGACACGCACCCCCTCTGCCTCCAGCAGTTGATCGATCTCATAATTCATTTTGTACGCATAATATTTAGAACGATCTGCATAGCCAATGCGGATCATCCTGACCTGGTTCAGGGATTCATTCAACCGCGCGAATGCCTCCACCGAAACATACGCCGTCGCAGACGACCCAACGTCTTCCGTGAAGCCCACGATCTTCCACTTCGTTGGCTTGTCCTCCAGCACCAGTGAAATCTCGTCACCAATGTGCAGCCCGCGACTGCGCGCCAGTTGATTTAACACAACTTCATTTGTTCCCTCTGCCGTAAGCCACCTGCCTTCCGTAATTGTTGGATTATACAATTTCGTCTGCACCGGCAAGGCAAGCATCGTAAAACTGCCGTGACCTTTATCAGGATACGTCATCGTCACTTTGTAATTACCCTCGCTGACCATTGCCGGTGATGAATAGTCCCAGCCTTCAACGGTCACGACCCCATTCAATGCAGTGATCTTTTGGAATAAACTATCCGGTGAAAGCCTGTCGTTTAATTTTATCTCCTGATCGTACAGGCGCTGGACATAAATCCGTTTGAGGTTTTCATCCCACGCATCCGACACGTTGAGGGCAGTCATGAACATGGCACCACCTGCTGCCAGCAAGCCCAACGTGAGCAGCAGACGCGATCGTTGACGAAAAGTGTTGCGCAATGCAAGTCTCAGGGTGTCGTTGAAATTCCTTGAAAGTGTAGCGACGATTGAATTCGTTTTTGCTTTTACCGAAACCCCGAAATTGTCAAGCGCAGCGCGCACGGAAACGCGACTTCCCCGTAACAGCGGGAATGCCGCCATCAACAACGGAATGCCTATGCCCGACACAATCTGGATCGCAGGTACCGTCCATGGAATAGAGCTGTCGGTAATTTCAAGGTTTAGCAGCGCTGCGATAGTTGTGAAAAACCCGTACGCAGCGAGCCGACTCAAAGGAATGCTTACAACCAATGCGACGACACAAATAACGATCAACATCAAAAAATACAGTCCGCCAATTTGAGTTGACGTTGCCCCAACAGTTTTCATTACGCCAATCTGCCGCACTTGCTTTACCATCAGCGTAGCCATTGAAGTGGCGACGAGTATCGATCCCAGAACCAGGATCATAAAACAGAAGACGGTAAAGATACTGAGCACGGCATTCATCTGCCCCTGATGTGGATGTTTGCCCGGAGGCGGAACCTGTATCTCGTGAATGGCAATTCCCTTTGACTTTAACAGATCAGCAACCTGTGCCGCAGTGCGCGTGATATGCTCACTTGACCGCTCGTTCTCACTCACCTGTAGTCGCAGCAGATCAAAGTTTTGCTCTTCGCCAAGCAGATGTAACGTCTCAAGCGTTATGTATGCATATCCCGCCTGTTCCTGCCACGCCGGTGCGAGACCGGGATCATGAACAACGCCCGCAATCTTCAGTGACCGCGCTTCACCATGCGGCGTGCGGATAAGAACTGCATCGCCTTCGTTCGCCTGCATAACTTGTAAAGCAGTGCGCTCAACGAGCATACTTTCACGAGATGGGATCTGTGAACCGGATACGTGCAACACCTTGCTCACCTCCATCCGACTGAAGTCATCGATCACAAAAAGCAGAATCGGATGCCAGCGATCGTGAACCTTCATCCTGCCCATAACCGTTGCACGCCTTTCTGCTTTGCTGATTCCAGGCAATGCCCTGATGCTATCGAGTAGTGCATCGGAAATGTTGCCTTCGAATTCAACCGTGGCTGATGCCGGCTCCGTGCTTAAATAGTTTGTTGCCATTTCGCGGTTGATGACATAGTAACCGCCGAGTATTGAACCAATGCCAAAAACACCGATCGCTATCGCGACCGCAAGCATCAGGTTCTTCGAATAGTTTGAAGTGAGGTCACGAATGACCTTCGCGTATCTTGGTTTCATCTGGTTCTGATTAAGCGTTAACAGTTTCGGCCGATGTGATTACACCGTCTGCGATGTTAATGGTATTACCGAAGTAGGATGCGAACTCGCGTTCATGCGTAACGACAACTACGGTCTTCCCTGCCTTCGCCAGTCTTGCGAACAATTCAAAGATCGCCGTCGCTGTATGTGAATCGAGATTACCGGTGGGCTCATCGGCGACAATCAAGGGCGGATCATTGGCCAGTGCTCTTGCAATAGCCACACGTTGTTGTTGTCCACCGGAAAGCGTAGCCGGAAACTTATCCGCCTGTTCTTTAATGTTGACCATCTCGAGCAAGGCAAGGGCGCGTTCCCTTCGGTCCTTCTTTGGATACGTGTTGCAGAAATCCATCGGCAACATGACGTTCTCTAAAATCGTGAGCGTCGGCAGCAATTGAAAAAACTGAAAGACCACACCGACATTCTTGCCGCGCCACGACGCAAGTTCCGACTCCGACAGTTTATCGACGCGAATACCGCTTATGGTCACAGCACCTTCCGTTGGCCTGTCGATGCCCGTAATGATGTTCAGCAACGTTGACTTGCCGCTACCCGACTTTCCGGTGATGGCAATCAGTTGTCTGCTCTCAATCGCTAATGAGATATCGTTTAAAGCCAGGAAGCTGCCGGATGCAACCGGGTATGTTTTGGACACGTGACTTAATTCAATCAGCGTTTGTTTTGATTCGTGATTCATAATGTTTTTCCGACAACATTATGACACAGCACGACCATACTCGTCCACATACTCCGGTGGACGTCCAGCTAGGTAATGTTTTTCTTATATTCCGTAGGTGTGAGACCGGTAAACCTTTTGAAGATGAGATTGAATGTAGACTTCGATTTAAACCCGGCCTCAAGCGCAATACCGAGCAAACTGTAATTCTGCTTCTGCGGATCCACCATCAGGCGCTTGACTTCTTCAACGCGGTACTTATTGACAAAGTCATAAAAGTTTTCGCCAAACCCGTCATTGATCAGTTGCGACAACTGGTTTCGACTCAGTCCGACCTGTTTGGAAAGCGAACTTAACGACAACTCCGGATCAAGATACGGTTTTGTATCACGCATGAATAAACGCAGTTTCTCCAGTAGTTCTGGATCCGGCTTTTCACGGACTTCAGTGACAGTTTCCGGAGTAGCCGGCGAGTCTGTTATCGTATAGAATATTTCGCGTTGCAGGATGCCTTTGTAGCCGAGTGCAAATATTGACAGCGACATCACAATGCCGATTGACCGCCATAGCCAGGTTGTAATGTCAAGGTGAATGACAGCAAACAGCGCGAACAGGAAGCTAACACTGATGATGAGAAAGACGCCCATGAAAAAGCGTACCCACGAGATGCTCACATCTTCTGTGTTGGATACTTCTTGCCGCAGCGTGTTTTGAAACTCCCGCCACTTTTTGTGAATGGCATACTGGTACGCCCAGAATTGAATGACGACCACAATCCAGAAAACCGTATACGGCAGTCGTGCGTGCTGATCAAGAACCTTTCTGATTGCGCTGTCGCTGAGAAACGTTCCAAAAGATATGGAGCAAAAAGTAATCACCATGAAAGGCAGAAAGTGCAACAGCGACGATACCGAAAACCTGATCCTGCCGCCCGTGAGCTCGACGATATAAAACCAAAGCAGCGGCGCGATGATCAGGAACGACGGATCCCCCAGCGAGTACGCCTTGACCGCAAAATGACTGATCACGTCCCCCGCATACCGCAAATGAAACGTACTAAACGCCAGCGCCCCCAGCAATATCGATAGAAACACGTTCGCCCGCGTCTTCCGCACCCCCTTCGTGTTAAGCAGCAGAATGACAAAAGCGCCCAGAATGATTGCGCCGTTGGTGAGTATTTGAAACAACTGAGTCATGGATGAAGGGGCAAAGATAACGCTAAAGGCCGATGCAGGAGTACCAATAGACGTCCAGTGGGATCAGGTGGACGTATGTGGAGTGACTTTTTGAGACAGAAACGGTCAACATGGTTGAGAATCAAAAGTCAGGATCGTCTGGTTAAGGTCATGTCCCGGCTTTACAAAGCTGTCTGATTCCAGGGCGCTCCTGACGTATTCGGTTTGATTTACAGCCTTGCGATGTTAACTTAACGGCTATCCAACGGGATTGATTTAGAAACATTCTTCAACCTGAACGAACACAGATCATGAGTAATACAACCGAACCTGCAAAAGTATTTGTCGCCAGTGAAAGCATTAGCTACGCCGACGGATCAGTGGTGAGTAAAACGATCGTGAAAAAGCCTGCCGGGAATATTTCTTTATTCGCGTTTGATAAGGGCGAAGGGCTGGCGGAACACAGCTCACCCCACGACGCCCTTGTGCAATTGTTAGACGGCAAAGCGGAGATCACCATCGGCGGAAGTCCCTTTAATCTCGAAGCTGGCCAAAGCATTATTCTCCCTGCAAATGTTCCTCATGCCTTGAAAGCCATCGAAAGATTCAAGATGATGCTGACGATGATTAAGAATTGAAAGTTGCCGGTACACAAAAGATTCCCGTGGAAGAAATCACCTATCAAATCAACAGCCAACCCGATGTAAATGAGGTTATCGACTTGTTCATCAAATCTGAACTGCCAAGACCCAATGACGATCCGGAGCGAATTCAAAAGATGCTTGACAACGCAGACCTCGTCATCACTGCCACGTATCAAAACAAACTGGTAGGCATATGCCGCTGCATCACCGACTGGTCCTGGGCCTGCTACCTCTCCGACCTCGCCGTAGATCCCGATTTCAAACAAAGCGGCATCGGCAAACAACTCATCCAGCTTACCCGCGAAACATTAGGTGAACAAGTAATGATCCTCCTGCTCTCCGTACCCACCGCGATGACCTACTATCCCAGGGTTGGCTTTGCAAAGGAGAATCGGGCTTTTATAATTGACAGGAGCAAATGATCATCGCGCGAGAATGGTGATCTTAAAACCTGGTTTGAGTCAACAAGAAGCATGGTGAATTCTTAGAAAACGAACGAAAATCAACGATGAGTGGACCTCAAATAAATGCGCATGCAAACGAACTGCAACGGTTTCTAACCGCTATAAGGGAAAATCGCAATGTGCATGTTTGCAACATCAAAAATATCCATAGAATACTTTACTCCATCGGCTTGAAGGGAGCCGAAGATCGGCCACTTACAGACCAGGAAATTTCTACTATACTGAACCGATACAAGTATTTCAGGGAATTCTTTGCGAAGGGTAAACTATGGCCGGATGAATTTGATAGTCCAGCAGGGGCTCAAAGCGTAAGCTCGGCGAAAATTGCCTGACTCAAAGTTTTCTCAACTTTCAAATGGCGGAACTTTAGGGGAGCTTACACCTCCCTGTCTATATCAACTTACCAAGCACCTTCTCAATATACCTCTCCCATTCACCTTCCAAATGACTTTTTATTACCGCACCAAAGTTCTCCAGGCCCCTTATGTCAAGCGAATACTTCTTATTCGCGATAAACACCCACTCCTTGCCTCCGCTGTTTAACTGCGGTTTAATGCCCTCTATTTCCGGCAGCGGCGTCACCATCGCCCATTTTTTGACAAACGACTCCCCCCGTATCCACAACTGAAGATTGTAATGATGATCACCTGCACGGAAAAGCGCATCGGTAGTTACATAGAGCACCAAACACGTGTCCTTACGCTGCACCGCGATTGAATTCACCGCTGTCCTATACTGCTCCCACGGACTGGGCAGATTCTCCAACATCATTTTCTGAAGTTGATCCTTCGCAGCTTGCTGCAGCTTATTCAGAGCATCAATCTTTTCTGCATAATTATAAAGGAATTTGAACGAATCCATATCAAGGGGTTTTTCATAAAATGATTCGACATGCTGTATAAAATCCTGAAGAAAGACCAGATCCTTAAGATCAATCCGGTCTACATACGCACCAAGGCGTTTCCTGACGGCTTTGATCCAATCAATATGCTTTACATTAACATGCTTGACATCAGCATACTTTTTGTCGACGGTAACCGGGTGCAGTGTAAGAACAATAAGTATTCTTTCGGTATAGTCTAAAAACGAGTCATAGTAATCTCTGAGGTCGTTCTCCAGCGTGTGGTACACCTTATTCTCAATCAGAATTGCTTTAGACTTCCCATCATCATGAATAACAATATCCACCCTGCCACCCTTCTGCGTTTCAACTTCACGCCTTACTACGTACGACTCCATCTTGAGATCACTCCCTGGGACGCATTCTTCCAACGCAAAAAGAAACAACTGCCTGAGCGGCGGTTTTGCCTTCCCCAAAAAGTACTGATACACATTCGACCAGACGTTCTCGTGGTTTGGGAAACCGCTGATCGTAAACAAAGACTCGGGAAGTGGTTCCTTCAATACAACCGGATACGACAATACCTCCTGAAATTCATCGCACAATGCGGCATAACTGCGTTCTTTTTCTGACATATCTTGATGCTTGATCTAACGAAGGATTCTATTACAACAGTCGGCAGGCCTACTCCTCTCCGAAGTAGTCGATATCAATTCGTTTCAGCTAGTACGTATTCACCACATTTACCCCCAAATTATTTCGATCATCAACTGCGACAATTGTTCCCCATCAATGAGAACAATCTTTGTCTCGTTTCGCGGCTGAGATTCAGTTTCGGGTCGAGGTAAAGCTTCTGCTCCGTCATCGCTTTGGTGAGCCTCGCGAACCAGGCATTTGCCTCGCCGGCGGAAATTGACAGCGCGGTAACGGCATCTTCTTTCTCCGATCGCATTTCCCGCATTTTATGGTACCCGTTCAGGACCAGCCAGTACGCGAAGGCGACGAGTAGCAGTTCGACCGGGTAGTAGTGAGGATCATCCCAGGGGAAGAACAACGGCGAAGCCAGCGTGACCGCCCATGCCACGGCGATGACGACGCACCACGCCAGCAGGGAACGAATCCACCGATCCGCAACCGTTGGCCTGGCGGTTAAGAAAAACGCGCGCCATGACGACCCGGACGCCTGCAGGCTGAATCGAATGGAAGCGGCGACGTAGACGAGGAAGAGCAGCATACTAAACGGTTCCGCGCTGGTCCAGGTGAAACTGATCCAGTCAAGCACCACGGCCTCGTTCATGATAATACCTTGCAGGAAGAGGATGTGAACAACAACGGCGAAAAGCCGGGTAGCCAGCTGAAACAGGAACGGGATCAGGTGGAGAAATACGCGACCGCGGGAAATCCTTTCTTTCGGTCGCAGCATGCACCGGGTGTGCAGGTACAACGCAGGACCTATCGCAAAAATGAGGATATAGGAGAGGATGTCGAACGTGATGCTGTTAAGTCCCGCGCTCCAGTTGAAGGTTTCGAATCCGTTGTACGCGATAATAAATACGAATGCCGCCAGAAATCCGGAGCCCACCCGTCGCTGGAACAAAAGGATAATGCTGAAGACGAGCGCCTGAAGTGCGCCGAAGAGGATCAGCAGGTTTATCCATGAATACGTCACTCGGATTCGTGGGATTTAAAGGATGAACAGGATTAAAAACGCCCGGGATTCGCGGGATTAAAGGATCAACAGGACTAAAAATACAAACTTTCCGTCATTCTGACGGAGACAACACATTTCGATATAAGGTTACACGTTGGAGCGGATGACGTTTGGTTTTCCAGGCATGAAGGAAAATTCCCGTTTTACAAGGCGGGAGCATTGAAGTTAATACCGGGCATTGAACAGAATGAGAAACGCTTCGCCTGGTACGAGCGGGTTCGGAAGACAAATCGAATCACGTGCAACTGCCAGTCAGGTAGTCCTATGCTGCGATCCTTTGAAATAGAAGATCGACCAGTTTCGTATCTTTATTAAACCGATGGCGCCACTACGACTCAATTGCCTGCTCCTGATGCTCTTCATGGTTTCTTGCGAAGGCTGCAAAGATGATCCTGAACCCGTTCCTGAGATACAAAAACTACCCACGGCTACACAAAACGGCGCACAGACTTTCGGTTGCCTTATTGATGGAAAAGCATCGGTGGCTAAGGGACCATATTTCCTCTTCGGCATGTATCAGGAAGGTATCCTTTCCATTAGCGCCACGGAGAAATATACGGGTAAGAATATTGACCGTGTCATTCGTATTGATCTTAGCGAGAACGACCTCCAGGTCGGGACCTATGAATTAACTGAACTTCCCCAAGGTCGTGCGGGGGTCTCTGATGTTGTACTAAAATGTTACCACGAAACGAGTTCTCAGTCTGTCGG